>JAFVWL010000125.1 GCA_017501695.1 Oscillospiraceae bacterium | reverse complement strand
TCATCAGGACTTGATTCCTCCTTTGGTTTTGTAATGCGGTTGGCAGACCTACATTATCTTACCAAAGGAGGAAGTTTTATTCTATGCATAGCTAAAGCTTTTTGGAACCACCGGCACTGCCGGTGGTTTTCTTTGTACAACAAAAATCACCGCTTGCGAAAGCGGTGATTTTTTATACAGTTTTTACTTGGTTCCGAAGATTCGGTCGCCGGCATCGCCCAGACCGGGCAGAATGTAGGCATGCTCGTTCAGGTCCCGGTCCAAATTGCCCACATATATCTTCACATCCGGATGGGCTTTGGCCAGACGCTCCAGACCCTGGGGCGCCGCGATGACGCACAGGAAGTTGATGTCCTTGCCGCCGCTCTTTTTGATGAAGTCGATGGCTTCAATGGCGGAGCCGCCGGTGGCCAGCATGGGGTCCACCACAAAAATCTTCCGCTGATCAATGGGGGAGGGAAGCTTGCAGTAGTAGGGCTGGGGCTCCAGAGTTTCCTCGTCCCGGTACATACCGATGTGACCGACCTTGGCGGTGGGCATCAGCTTCAGCAGACCGCCCACCATGCCCAGACCGGCCCGGAGAATGGGAACAATGGCCTGCTTTTTACCGGCGATGACGGGGCAGGAGCAGGTTTCCAGGGGCGTTTCCACATCCACATAGGTCAGCTCCAGGTCCCGCAGGGCCTCGTAACCAACCAGCATGGCGATTTCCTCCACAATGGCCCGGAATTCGTTGGTGCCGGTAGACTTGTCACGGAGCATGGTGATTTTGTGCTTTACCAGGGGATGATCGCAGATGAAGATTTTTTCATTGTTATTGTACATTGCGAATCGTTCCTTTCTGTTTCTGTTGATAGCACCATTATAACCCCTGTTTCTCCGGTTTTCAAGATGCTCGGCAACTTTTATGCCTCGTTGCCGTAAAAGGCCCGCAGATACATCTGCTTGATTTCACCCATCAGGGGATACCGGGGGTTGGCGCCGGTGCACTGGTCATCAAAGGCCTGCTCGGTCATCTCATCCAGCCGGGCCAGGAAATCCGCTTCCGCGATGCCGTAATCCCGGATGGAGTCCTTGATGCCGATGGATTTCTTCAAATCCCGGAGCTTGCGAATCAGCCCTTCCAGCTTTTCGGTGTCGGTTTCACCGGAAATACCCAGATAATCGGCGATTTCCGCATACCGTGCCAGGGTGTGGGGATGGTCATACTGGGGGAAGGTGCCCATCTTTGCCGGAACCTCCGCGGCGTTGAACCGCAGGACCTCTTCGATCATCAGGGCGTTTGCCACGCCGTGGGGCAGGTGGTGGAAAGCACCCAGCTTATGGGCCATGGAATGGCAGACCCCCAGGAACGCGTTGGCGAAGGCCATGCCCGCCATGGTGGCGGCATTGGCCATCTTCTCCCGGGCCACAGGATCCGAAGCCCCGTTTTCATAAGCCCGGGGCAGATACTGGAAGATGGTTTTGATAGCCCCCAGGGCCAGGGAATCGGTGTAATCCGTGGCCATCATGGAAGCGTAGGCTTCCAGGGCGTGGGTCATGGCGTCAATGCCGGAAGCGGCGGTGAGCCCCCTGGGCGCGTTCATCATCAGATCCGGGTCCACGATGGCCATATGGGGCATCAACGCATAGTCCGCCAGGGGATACTTGACCCCGCTGGTCTCATCGGTAATGACGGCGAAGGGGGTCACCTCGGAGCCGGTGCCGGCAGTGGTGGGAATGGCAATGAGTTTGGCCTTTTCGCCCATCTGGGGGAAGCTGTAGACCCGCTTGCGAATATCAGCGAACCGCATGGCCATATCTCCGAAATCCGCCTCCGGATGCTCATAAAGCACCCACATGATCTTGGCGGCATCCATGGGGGAGCCGCCGCCGATGGCAATGATCACATCGGGCCGGAAGGATGCCATCTGCGAGGCTCCGGAGCGGGCACAGGCCAGGGTGGGGTCCGGCTCCACATCCCGGAAGGTGGTGTAAAGAATTCCAAGCTCCTCCAGCTTCTTCTCCACAGGCCGGGTGTAGCCGTTGTCATAGAGGAACCCGTCGGTGACGATAAAGGCCCGCTTCCGGCCCAGAACGGTCTTCAGCTCCTCCAGCGCGAAGGGAAGGCAGCCCCGCTTGATATAAACCTTTTCCGGAGACCGGAACCAGAGCATATTTTCCCTTCTTTCCGCTACGGTTTTGATGTTCAGCAAATGCTTCACCCCCACGTTTTCGCTGACGCTGTTGCCGCCCCAGCTTCCGCAGCCCAGGGTCAGGGAGGGCGCCAGCTTGAAATTGTACAGGTCCCCGATGCCGCCCTGGGCAGCAGGGGTATTTACCAGGATCCGGCAGGTCTTCATCCGGGCGGAGAATGCCGCCAGTTTTTTCGGCTGGGTATCGGTGTTCAGATAGATGGAAGCGGTGTGGCCGTACCCGCCGCCGGTCACCAGGGCTTCGGCCTTGGTCAGCGCGTCCTCAAAATCCGCCGCCCGGTACATAGCCAGCACGGGAGACAGCTTTTCGTGGGCAAAGGCCTCGGCCACGGTCACATCCGACACCTCGCCAATGAGGATCTTGGTGCTTTCCGGCACGTCAACGCCTGCCAGGGCGGCGATGGCGTGGGCGCTCTGGCCTACGATTTTGGCGTTCAGTGCTCCGTTGACCAGAATGGTGTCCCGGAGCTTTCCGCATGCTTCAGCGCTGAGTACATGGCATCCCCGGGCTGTAAACTCCGCCTTTGCGGCTTCATAAATGTCGTCCAGAAGGATCACGGATTGCTCGGAAGCGCAGATCATGCCGTTGTCAAAGGTTTTGGAATGGATAACGGAGCTGACCGCCAGCTTCAGGTCTGCGGAGCTGTCGATGATAGCAGGGGTATTGCCGGGACCCACACCAATGGCGGGCTTGCCGGAAGAGTAGGCGGCCTGGACCATGCCGGGACCGCCGGTGGCCAGGGTCAGGTCACACCGGGCCATAACATGGCTGCTCAAGGCAAGGGAAGGACTGTCGATCCAGCCGATGATCCCGTCCGGGGCACCGGCGGCAACGGCGGCTTCCAGAACGATCCGGGCGGCTTCTATGGTGCATTTCTTAGCTCTGGGGTGAGGACTCAGAATCATGCCATTGCGGGTCTTCAGGGCCAGCAGGAGCTTGAAAATTGCGGTGGAGGTGGGATTGGTGGTGGGGATCACGGCGGCAATGACGCCGATGGGCTCGGCAATCTTTTGGATACCCGCGGCCTTGTCTTCTTCGATAACACCGCAGGTTTTGGTATCCTTATAGGCATTGTAAATGTATTCCGCGGCATAGTGGTTCTTGATGACCTTGTCTTCCACGATGCCCATGCCGGTCTCTTCCACGGCGGCTTTGGCCAGAGGAATCCGGGCCCGGTTGGCGGCAGTGGCGGCAGCCAGGAAGATCCGGTCCACCTGCTCCTGGGAGTAGGCGGCGTATTTCTGCTGGGCGGCACGGATCCGGGCGATGGCAGCATCCAGCTCCGGAATATTGGTAACGGTGGGGTAATGGATTGTCATACAAATCACCTTTCTGGGGTCTGAATTTCGGTGGACAAGTACCGATAACCTTGTATCGATATAATAGCACCGAATAGCGAAAACGTCAACTCAGAAAAAGCGGTGCCGATGGCGCCGCTTTTTGTATGTTCCGCCGAAAATCACCTTACCGTCAAAACGTGAACAGCCTGTGTCAGAAACGTAAAAAGAATTGGCAGACCCCGCAGGGTCTGCCAATATGTGTTTTCTTACTTCAGAATCTTGAAGTAGTCCAGGAAAGCGATGATGATGCTGGCCAGGATGTACAGGTCAACCAGACCACCCACCAGACCAACCAGAATGTTGACGATGGGAATCAGGGCCACAATGCCGATGATCCAACCGATGACCACGCCGACAACCAACTGGATCAGAACATTGATCACCAGGGAAGCCACGTCAGCCTTGGGCAGGAAGGCGATGGGGAAAAACTTCTTGAGCATATCCATGGAGTTACACCTCCTTGCAGGGAATTTTTCTAAATTATACCACGAAGTTCTGGCAGTTTCAATAAATATTCTGCTGAAAGACCGTGGATTTCTACTTTTGAAATGTTGCAAAATGACAAAGACCCGGCCGCCTGGCCGGGTCTTGGAATCAGTTCAGAGTCTCTTTGGCGGCTTTGATCCGTGCCACGGTCCGCTCATAGCCAAGAATCTGCATAACGGTATACAGGTCCGGAGAGTTGGTCTTGCCGGTGACGGCAATCCGGAGCATGGTGGAAATATCCGCCACGTTTCCGGGGAAGGCGGTGGGATCGGCCTTGTAGGCCTTCATATCGGTGGTAAAGCCCATGTCCGTGGTGATGGCCTTGACCTTGTCAAACCAGGTGTTGGCATCGTCGGCAATGTCAAAGACGGCCAGGAACCGGTTCAGGGCATCCAGCACAGTCTCCTTGCCGAACTTGTCACCGAAATCGGCAGCGTCCAGGTACTCGTCATAGAAGAATCCCATATAGGGCTTGGCTTCCTTCCAGGTAGCCAGGTCCTTTCTGGGCTTCTTACCGCCCCGGCCAATGGCCAGGATGGCGGTGGCATAGGCTGGATCCGCCTCCAGCTTAGCACCGAAGTCGGGGTCAAATTCCTTGGCCCACTCCACCAGCAGACCGTAGACCTCCTCTGCGGTCATTTTGGAGATCACGTTCTTGGAAACATCGGTGAGCTTGGCATAGTCGAAGAGGGAACCGGCGGGATTCAGCTTCTTGGGGCTGAACTTAAAGGTGTCGGCGCTTGCATCGGGGTTGGCCCGCCGCCAGTCTTCGAAGTTGGAGTTCAGGATGGTCATGATGTACTCGTAGACCGCCTTGACCGGGAAGCCCTCGGCCTTGTAGAAGGTCAGAGCCAGCTCCGGGTCTTTCCGCTTGGACAGCTTCCGCTTGGAGGTGCCGTCCATCTTCATCAGGGGTCCGATGTGGACGTACTTGGGCAGCTTGAAGCCCAGGGCCTTAAAGAGCTGAATGTGGAAGGGCAGAGTGGGCAGCCACTCGTCGCCACGGACCACATGGGTGGTGCGCATCAGATGATCGTCCACTGCATGGGCGAAGTGGTAGGTGGGGATGCCGTCGGACTTAAGCAGCACATGGTCCACATTGTTCTCGGTGATGGTCAGCTTGCCCTTGACCAGGTCGTCAAACTTAAACTGGTTTTCAATGGAACCCATGGACTTGAACCGCAGGACCCAGGGATGGCCGGCGGCCAGCTCTGCCTGAATCTCCTCCAGGGAGCGGTCCCGCCACATGGCGTACTTGCCGTAGTAGCCCGTGGTCTCCTTGTTGGCTTCCTGCATCTCCCGCATGGCAGCAAGCTGCTCCTCGGTGCAGAAGCAGGGGTAAGCCTGACCCTCGGAAACCAATTTTTTTGCATAGACATGATAGATGCCTGCCCGCTGACGCTGACGGTAAGGGCCGTAATTGCCGGCATCGCCGTCATGGGTAGCGCCTTCATCGAAGCTGATGCCATAGTGCTTCAGGGTGTCGATAAGAACCTCCACAGCACCGGGAACCTCCCGCTTGGCATCGGTGTCCTCCACCCGCAGGAACAGAACACCGCCGCTCTGGTGGGCCATGCGCTCGGAGGTCAGGCCCTGTACCAGGTTGCCCAGATGGACAAAGCCCGTGGGGGAGGGGGCCATACGGGTGATGACGGCACCCTCGGGAGCGTTCCGGGCAGGGAAGCGCTCCTCCAGCATCTCAGGCGTATCCGTCACCTGAGGAAATAAAAGCTCAGCAAGAACTTGATAGTCCATAAATAATACCTCGTTTGTATAGAATTCTGGGGAAAGTATAGCACAAACCGGAACAGAAATCAATGACCCAGCGGTTAAAATCATTGACATCGGAATCTATCGATGCTATGATAAAGAAAAGCAAATCGGAGGACATGACATGGCTTGCTGCGGTTTCCATACCCCTATGGCCTGGTCCGCTCCTGCCTGGTGGCACGGGAACGGGCTTACATTGTCATGCTCTGATTCACGCGGATAAAGCGGAATTGTAGGAATCATGCGGTGTAAGCGATATGCTTGCACCGTTTTTTGTTTTGAAAGGGGAGATAAATATGGAAACACTCAAAGTGCTGACGGATTATTACAGCGGCTACGACGAAGATGGCCGCCTGCGGTCGAAGCACGGCATGGTGGAGTACCTGACCACCATGCGTTACATCGGAAAGTATCTGAAGCCTGGGATGCGGGTCCTGGAAATCGGTGCCGCCACAGGCCGCTATTCCCACGCCCTGGCACGGCAGGGCTGGCAGGTAGACGCGGTGGAGCTGGTGGAGCATAATATCGAAATTTTCCGCCGGAATACCCAGCCCGGGGAAAACGTGACCGTCCGCCAGGGCAACGCAAAGGACCTGGGCTTTTATGCCGACAACACCTTTGATGTGACTCTGCTCCTGGGGCCCATGTATCACCTGTTCACGGTGCCGGAGCAGAAGCTGGCCCTTTCGGAGGCAGTGCGGGTCACCAAGCCTGGCGGTGTGATTTTTGCGGCCTATTGCGGCAACGATGCCACTATGGTCCAGTATTGCTTCGGCCGGGGAATGCTCCGGGAGCAGCGGTACCGGGACCTGGTGGATCCGGTGACCTTCAAGGCATCCTCGGACCCGGCGGAACTGTTCCAGCTCTACCGCCGGGAGGATATTGACGGGTTGAACATCGGCTTGCCGGTGCTTCGGCTCCACTATGTGGGCACGGATATGGCCACCAATTATATGCGGGCAGCGGTGGACGGTATGGAGGACGAATTGTTCGATCTGTACCTGAAATACCACTTCGCTATCTGCGAACGGCAGGATATGGTGGGAGCATCCCATCATATTTTGGATATCCTGCGAAAGAACGGAAATTAAGGTTGCACAAACCGGTTTCCTGTGTTAAAATCAGTTTTTAGGAAAAGATAAATTGTAGTTTAGCGTAATATGTCCGCGTAGGGGGCGACCCTTGCGGTCGCCCGGCGGCGAAGCCGCCTCGGCCCCCGCTTTTCAAGAGGGGGCTGGCAAAAATCGGCTCTTCGGAACCGATTTTTGACTGGGGGAGTT
>JAFVWL010000124.1 GCA_017501695.1 Oscillospiraceae bacterium | reverse complement strand
TGTATCTTAGTGAGTTCTGCTACAGATTCAACCGCAGATTCTTTAACGGTGCCATATTCGACAGGCTTTTAGTTGCTATCGCTGGATAACACTATATTTTGTGTCTTGCTGACTAAAGCCGATAACCACAACTACAATTTATCCTTCCATATCCTTCCGCAGTTTCGCGGTCTGAGCCCGGTAGAGCTCCGCCTTGGCCTGCTCCGTCATATCCTGCAGGCTGATCTCGTCCCACATGATCTCCACCCGGGGGTCCAGCCCCTCCAGGGTCAGGAACATACCGCAGACCCGCTCCAGCACCGGCTCCATGAGCCGCCGCAGAGCCCACAGTTCCGTAGTCAGAATATCCGCCTGTTGGGTGCTCATGCGCTCAGTGGTGCTCCAGCTCAGGCCCAGCAGGAAGGGCGGCAGGCCGGTCTTGGCCACAAGCTGCTCCAGGATCTGCCGCACAGGCACCTGGGAATCCAGAATAGGCGCCCCATCACCAATGACCTTGATCTCCACATCGCCCACGGCCACGAAATCCCGGACAGTACCGTTCTTGCCGTCCTCCATGGCCTTGGCCCATTCCTGGGCCACCGCGGTACCCCGCTCCCGGGCCGTAGCCGGATCCATATTCTCTCCGCCCTTACAGATGACGCTGTAGCGCACATTTCCCGCCCGCTCCCAGTTGGTGCCGATGGTGTGGTAGATCTTCATCAGAATATCCGCCAGGAAGGGCATTCCCCGGAACAGGCTGACACCGTATGGATGGGCCGGTTCCGGATCCCGGGCGGTGAACAGCAGCAGATGCTGATAGGGCAGGGGCCGCAGATTGCCCCGGGCATCGGGACCCCACAGCTCCACTGTCAGACCGGAACCGTCCTCACAAATTTCCAGAGCCGTTACATCCCCACAGCAGACCCCCCGGAGCTTCCCCCCGGCCACCACCAGTTCTCCGGCGGCACGGCCATAGGTCAACAGGCTGTCCAGATAGGCGCTGAAAAAACTGTGAATACCCACCTGACCGTGGCCGCAGGGCACAGTCTTCAGGAACCGGTCCAGCTTCTCCTGGGCCGCTGCACTCCGGCACCGGACGGAGAAGCCTCCGCTGAGCCGCACCAGCTTCCCCACCGCCGCGTCCAGCACCGGGATCGCCTCCCGGAGCTGGCGGTATACCCGCTCCTCCCCAGTGCCCAGGGGTATAAATCCCCGCAGCTCCCCAAAGGGATGTGTGTCCCCGCCCCGAAGCTGACATACCGCCACCGGCCCCGCCGTTTTCTTCTTTTCATTCCATTTCATCATGCTTCCCCTTTCGTTGTTTCATGAAATTGTAGTTTACCGCATCATTCGTAGGGTGGGGTCATGACCCCGCCGAAGCACCGTCGAATTCTGCACAGGTCGGACAGAATGCCCGCAGCTATCGATTACCACTGTCATTGCGAACCAGTCCGCTTAAGTGGTGTGGCAATCCGCATCCCCAAAACCTTTCGGTTTTGGATGCAGTTCCGGCAGAATCGTAACTTTTTGGAGAACGGATTGCCACGGCCCTTTGGGCCTCGCAATGACACAATAATCGTTCCCCGGCTGCGAATATCCCTACCGCTTTGTAATCGTTACCTGGTCGGCGGGGTCATGACCCCGCCCTACGAAGTAACTCTAAACTACAACTTTCCTTCCTACCTCTTCCGCTCCACGCTGCAGGCCACGAAGCCCCGGTCCTTTTTCCCCAGCACCGTAGCCACGAAATAACGCATATCGTCCATGGCATGGTCGTGCTCCTTCCGGACCCGATCCCGGTTCCCGTCGCTGAGGTCCCACACATAGGCATCCATCTCCCGCAGGCAGTCGGTGCAGCCCTCGCAGATCACCACCCGCCGGGACTTCAGGCAATCGGAGGTCAGCCGGATGCCGGACAGCACATCATTGTCCGCCTTGACCACCCGCCACCCATGCCGCCGCAGCACCTCGATAAAGCTGGCGGCGGAAGGATCCGCGATCACCGCGGTGATGGTCCGATCCCCGGCCAAGGTCTTCAGGGCATTGGCGTATTCCTCGTCAGTCATCTGCCGCCGCTCCGCCCGGGAGTCGAAGTAGAACTCCTTCACCCGGTACCATATCCCCTGATACAGTCCCCACAGGCCCATGGATGTGGGATTCACGGTGCCATAGTCGCAGGAGATGTACCACTGGGAGAAGGGCCCCGGCGGTACCTTCCCTACCAGCTCCGGGCCGAAGAAATCGTAAACCCGCCCCTCGGCCTGGACCCACAGGCCCAGAATGAACCGCCGGTAGAAAACCCCTGTGTAAAGCCGCTGATACCGCTCCCGGATCCGGGGTGTCAGTGAAGGGTTGTCCTCCATAGTAAAATGGAGCCGCAGGCACTTCCGCTTCCCCGCTTCCAGGATCCAGTTCTTGTAGAACCAATGGCCGGGACCCTCGGGATTGCAGTTGAACCACAGCCGGCTCCCGGCCACGCTGCACCGGGCACAGGCCTGCTCCACAAAGGACCGGGGCATCAGGGCCACCTCATCCAGCAGCACCCCGGCGAAGGTGATTCCCTGGATCAGGCTGGCAGAGCTTTCGTCCCGTCCTCCGAAGATGTAGAACCGATTCCGCCGGCCCCGAAAGGTCACGGTCACCAGATTCTCCGTCCGCTTTTCCGTCCAGGTGGCACCCAATCCCTCCAGCCGGGGCAGGATCTCCGCCAGCACGTTCCGCCGCAGTGACGCGATGGTCTTGCCGCAGACACCAAAGCGCTGACCGTCAAAGCAGGTCATGGCCCACAGGAAGAAGCCCAGGCCCATAGCCATGGTCTTGCCGGACCGGACCGCCCCATCGCAAATGATGGCATCATACCCCGCGTACCGGGACCCGGGAATCCACCAGGTCAGCACGGTCCGCTGTTTTGGGGAAAAGCCCGCGTAGTTCAAGTCCCATCCGCCCCCTCTCCCTGCAGTGCCTTCAAAAAGGACTCCAGATCCCCGCCGTCCTCCTCCGTCATCCGGGACAGCAGTTCCAATGCCTTCAGCCGGTCCACCAGCCGCAGCTCCAGAGCGCCCTTTTCACTGCGCTTCAGCTCCGACAGCAGACTCAGATCCAGCTTTTCCACCCCCTCCGTTTCCCCCAATACCAGACGCACACAGTCGTTGGACCGTCCGAAGGCCAGCTCCGCCAGCCGACGGGCCACATCCGACCGCTGCAGCTTTCCTTCCCGAATCCGCTTTTTCAAGGATTTCTCTGTCATATCGAACCTCCCTTTCACTGATAGGTGTGAAAACAAAAAAAGTTGCACTGATCAGTGCAACTTTTTTGAAAAATAATAAAAAATTTTTTATTCTTGCCTTCCGGAGCCCCGAATTTGTGTCAGAACCGGGCCATCAGCGCCCGGACTCCCCTGTCCAGTACAGCATCCGTCTCCGGCCCCAGGGCCAGTCCCAGCAGTTCATATTCGCAGCAGTCTCCGTGGAACACTGCCCAGGCCCCCGCGTCGGTACCGGGGGCCAGCAAGCCTCCCATGCCCGCAAAGGCCTCCACATTTTCCAGAGCGCTGTCCAGGATCCGGCAGACCGCGTTTTCATCAAACCGCCCGGTACCCCGAAGATTTCCCACCGTGGAAAGGGTGGGAACCCAGACCGTCCCGTTCTCCGCCATAGCCGCCAGGGCATCGGCATCCAGATAAGCCCCGTGCTCCACGGAATCCACTCCCGCCGCCGCGGCGGCTTCCACGGTACGGGCACCGTTGGCATGGGCCATAACCGAAAATCCCTCCTCATGGGCGATGTGAATCAGCTCTCGGATCTCCTCCGCCGGAAGCGGCGGTTCCGTCAGGCGGCCAAAGCAATCGAAATCCATGAGCCCGGAGATCATAATTTTAATAAAATCCCCGCCATTTTCCCGGGTTTTCCGGACAAGCGCTGTGTATTCCCGAAGATTTTCATACTTTTCTCCAATAAAAGCCCCGTAATGCCCGGCCTTGCACAGGGGTGCCAGCGGTGTCCGGTAGACAATGCCGTATTCCGCCGCCAGCTCCCGGGCCCGCTTGCCGGCGCCCCACCGGTCACCGCCGTCCCGCAACCAGGAAAAGCCTGCTTCCCGGTAAGCCCCCAGGACCCTACGGATAAACGCGTCATCCGGTCTTTCCCGGTGCCGGGCAATGGCCTGCCGCCAGTCCACCCCATCCAAAATCATGTGCATATGACAGTCCGCTCTCATACCCATCCCTCCGTTTTTTTCCATTATAGCAAGTTCTCCGCCGATTGTAAACTTTCCGTCTTCCCCTTGACATCCGGATTTCCTGTGGTAAAATAATCCGTAGCTTGCTACATTTTTATGTTGGAGGTGATCCCCCTGCATAGCTACTACGGCCACTATGCCAAAATTCTCCACTGGTGCACGGACCAGGCTATGACCAACGCTCTGGCTCAAATGGAGCTCACCGCCGCCCAGGGGCATATCATGGGCTACCTGGCCCACCGGGACCAGGCTCCCTGCTCCCGGGATGTGGAGGAAGCCTTCCGGCTAAGCCATCCCACGGTGTCCGGACTCCTGTCCCGGCTGGAAAAGAAGGGCTTCATCGAATTCCGCCCGGACCCGGCAGACCGCCGGTGTAAGCGGATCTATATTCTGCCCAAGGGTCTGGAATGTACAGAAACCATGCACCGGACCATCCGGGAAACGGAGGAACAAATGGTCCGTGACTTCTCAGAGGAAGAAAAGCTTCTCTTTACCCAGCTTATGAGCCGGGCCATCGCCAACATGGGCGGCAGTCCCTGCCATCGCAAACACAAGGAGGAAACCCAAATATGATCAAACGAGTTGCCCGGTGCATCCGGGAATACAAATGGGCCGCCATCCTCAGCCCCCTGTGCATGGTGGGCGAGGTAGCCATGGAGGTCACCATCCCCCTGGTCATGGCCCAGCTTTATGACTACGGCGTGGTCCTGCAGGACATGGAAGTGGTGGTCACCAAATCCCTGCAATTGGTGCTGTGCGCCCTGGCATCCCTGGCCTTCGGCGTAGCCTCGGCCATCTTCGCCTCCAAGGCCGGCACAGGCTTTGCCAAGAACCTGCGCCACGATATGTTCTACCGGGTCCAGAAGTTCAGCTTCAGCAACATCGACAAATTCTCCAGCGCTTCTATCGTTACCCGTCTGACCTCCGACGTAGCCAACCTGCAGATGACCTTCCAAATGCTGATCCGTATGGCCATCCGGTGTCCCATGATGCTGATTCTGGCCTTGATCTCCGCCCTGAAGATCTCCACCAAGCTCAGTTCTATCTACCTGCAGGTCATGCCCGTGCTGGTGGTGACACTGGTGTGCCTGGTGCCCGTGGTCTTCAAGATCTTCGACAAGAGCTTCAAGCTCATGGACCGGATGAACAACATCGTCCAGGAAAACGTCCACGGCGTCCGGGTTGTCAAGGCCTTCGTCCGGGAGGACAAGGAAACCGAGAAATTCACCAACATCTCCGGTGAACTGGCTGCCAACTTCTCCAAAGCTGAGAAGATTCTGGCCCTGAACAGCCCCCTGATGATGATGTGCGTCTACGCCTGTATGCTGTCCATCTCCTGGGTGGGTGCCCAAATGGTGGTAGCCTCCGGCAACAATCCCCTGAACGGCCTGACCACCGGCGAGCTCAGCTCCATGTTTACTTACACCACCCAGATCCTTTCCGGCCTGATGCAGCTTTCCATGGTCTTCGTTATGATGACCATGAGCCGCACCCCCCTGCGCCGCTGCGCCGAGCTGCTGGCGGAGGAGCCGGATATCGTTTCCCCTGCCAATCCGGTCACCGAAGTCCGGGACGGCTCCATCGACTTTGAAAACGTGTCCTTCCGCTACAGCGCGGAAGCCCAGCACCGGGCTTTGAAGGAAGTGAACCTGCACATCCCCTCCGGCGCCACCGTAGGCATTCTGGGCGGTACAGGCTCCTCCAAGTCCACCCTGGTCCAGCTCATTCCCCGGCTTTACGATGTGTCCCAGGGCACTCTGAAGGTGGGCGGCGTGGATGTCCGGGAGTATGACCTGGAGGTCCTCCGGGACAACGTGGCTATGGTTCTCCAGAAGAACGTGCTGTTCTCCGGCTCCATCAAGGAGAACCTGCGCTGGGGCAATCCCAACGCCACCGACGAGGAGCTGATCCACGCCTGCAAACTTGCCTGCGCCCACGATTTCATCACTGCCTTCCCCGATGGCTACGACACCCACATTGAACAGGGCGGCACCAACGTCTCCGGCGGTCAGAAGCAGCGGCTGTGCATCGCCCGGGCCCTGCTGAAAAAGCCCAAGATCCTGATCCTGGACGACTCCACCTCCGCCGTGGATACCAAGACCGATGCCATGATCCGTCAGGCCTTCGCTGAAGAGATCCCCGGCACCACCAAGCTCATCATCGCCCAGCGGGTGGCTTCCGTCCAGGAGGCCGACCTGATCATCATCATGGATAACGGCATGGTGGTGGCCACCGGCACCCACGACGAGCTGCTCCGGACCTCTCCCATCTATCAAGAAGTTTACTATTCCCAGCAGAAAGGAGGGCAAGTAAGCGAATAACCTTCGCCGAAGCATCCTATGCCCCCACCCCGTTTCCGCGGCGACGGCCGCAAAGCCAAAAATCCCGTCAAGACCCTGACCCGGCTCCTGGGTTATCTGAAAAAGCACATCGGTGTGCTGCTCATCGTCATGCTGTGCATCGTGGCCACGGCCCTGGCCTCCACCACAGGCTCCACAGCTCTGGGCCGTCTGGTGGACGACTTCATCCTGCCCATGGTGGCGGAGGGCTCCACGGACTTCCAGCCCCTTTGGGACTTCCTCGTGCAGATCGCCTGCGTGTTCCTTGTGGGCATACTGGCCAGTTTCTTCCAGAGCTATCTCATGGTCGGCGTGACCCAGGGTGTCCAGAAGACCATCCGGGACGAAATGTTCAGCAAAATGCAGCGCCTTCCCATCCGCTATTTTGACTCCAACACCGCGGGCAACATCATGTCCCGCTACACCAGCGACATCGACACCCTGCGGCAGATGATTTCCCAGTCCATTCCCCAGGCCATTTCCTCCATCGTGACCCTGGTGGTGGTATTCGTGACCATGCTGGCCACCTCCTGGATCCTGACCCTGGTGACCCTGGTCACCGTGGTGGGCATCGCCTTCATCACTGTCACCGTGGCCGGCAAGGCGGGCAAATACTTCATGGGCCAGCAAAAATCCCTGGGTGCCGTCAACGGCTACATTGAAGAAATGATCACTGGACAGAAGGTGGTCAAGGTCTTCAACCATGAGGAAGCCTGCAAAGAGGACTTCAACAAGCTCAACGAGGAACTGTGCCGCAACGCCTTCGCCGCTGGACGGCTGTCCAACATGATGGGCCCCGTCAACAACAACCTGGGCTATGTTCAGTATGCCATTTTGGCCATCGTGGGCGGTTTGATCCTGGTCAACAATCACGCCATCGTCACCGCCCTTGGCCTGGACCCCGAAACCAGCCTGCTGACCCTGGGCAGTCTGATGACCTTTATGACCCTGTCCCGGAACTTCAATATGCCCATTAACCAGATCTCCGGCCAGATCAACTCCATCGTCATGGCCCTGGCCGGCGCGGAGCGGGTCTTTGAGCTCATGGACGAGGAGCCCGAGGCCGACAACGGCTATGTGACCCTGGTCAACGCCAAGATCGACGAAAACGGCAACATCACCGAAACCACCCAGCGGACCGGCCGCTGGGCCTGGCGGCATCCCCATCAGGCCGACGGCACCGTGACCTACACGGAGCTGAAGGGTGAGATCACCATGGACATGGTAGACTTCGCCTACGTGCCGGAGAAGACTGTACTCCAGGACATCTGCCTGTATGCCAAGCCCGGTCAGAAGATCGCCTTCGTGGGTGCCACCGGTGCCGGCAAGACCACCATCACCAACCTGATCAACCGGTTCTATGACATTGCCGACGGCAAGATCCGCTACGACAACATCAACATCAACAAGATCAAAAAGGCGGACCTGCGCCGGTCCCTGGGCATCGTGCTCCAGGAAACCAACCTGTTCACCGGCACGGTTATGGAGAACATCCGCTACGGCCGTCTGGATGCCACTGATGAAGAATGCATTGCCGCAGCCAGGCTTGCCAACGCCCACGATTTCATCACCCGCCTGCCCCAGGGCTACGACACGGAGCTGACGGGCAATGGTGCCAACCTGTCCCAGGGCCAGCGGCAGCTTATCGCCATCGCCCGGGCTGCGGTGGCGGACCCTCCGGTGATGATCCTGGACGAGGCCACCTCCTCCATCGACACCCGCACCGAATCTCTGGTCCAGAAGGGCATGGATTCCCTGATGCACGGACGGACCACCTTTGTCATTGCCCACCGGCTGAGTACGGTCATGAACTCCGACTGCATCATGGTCCTGGACCATGGACGGATCATCGAGCGCGGCACCCACGAGGACCTGATCGCCCAGCAGGGCACCTACTATCAGCTCTACACCGGCGCCTTCGAGCTGGAATAAACCGAATCCCCACATACAAAACCTCCGGCACCGCCACGGTGCCGGAGGTCCTTTTTCGCCCAGCAACACGTCATTGCGAGGCCGTTAGGCCGTGGCAATCCCGTATTCAGTGGCAGCCAGCGAATGACAGTTCGGTGGAACAAACGAAAACATCGCTTGTTTTCGGCCTATTGAGGTCCGAAAAACGAGTCGGCGGGTCCGGGAAGTCCCGTCCTACGAGCAAATTCGTTCCCTAGCGCAAATGTAGGGACCGGCCTCCCGGACGGTCCCCCGGCGGCAGTGCCGCCGGCCGGGCGACTGCAAGGGTCGCCCCTACGCGAAGATTTCCTATAATCCACGGGATTGCCACGGGTGCAAGCACCCTCGCAATGACGTGGACGCCCCGTCCTACGGAATCTCCGGGGAAAACAACTGCCGTGCCAGCTTCACCGTGCCAAACAGTGCCTTTATAACCAGCAGCACCGCTCCAAAAATTGCCGCCGCGTACAGATACCCGTGATAGGTACGGGATCCCTCTGCGAACAGCTTCAGGCACCACAGCAGATACCCCGCCAGGACCACCACACTACATCCTGCCGCCACGTTGTCAACGCCACGTTTGCTTCGCCGGAATCGAATGCCTTGGTGAATCGTTTCCATTACCGCCAGCCCGGGCAGGAACCAGGTGATTGTCTGCTGTCCGCAGCTCCGGCAGAAAAGCTCCTTCATGGAATCGTGTTTACCGGGATCCACAACCATCACGACAGTCACAACAACCGCCGCCAGACCCCAAAGCACCGCACCTGCAATTTGACATTTTCTTCCCCAATCTGCAACCAATGTATCCCTATCCCACCAATACCGGAGAGCCATACCCGCGCACAGAATTGGCACATAATACATTTCGTGGAAAATCCACGTCCGTGCCACTTGCCATAGCAGCAGCTCCAAAGGCAGATGCACAGCAAACAGGATCCACAGGACCCCATTTGCTGTCCGAATTCCTGTCAGTTTCGCTTTCATATAAATCTCCTCCTCTGTCTTTTGTTTTCACTATATAGGACGAAATCTGGGGGTTTTTGTTACACATTTCTTTTCGTCAATTTCTCTAGTTTTCTTCGTCAAAAATTGGCGATTTCCCCCTTGTTTCCGGATTTTCTCTGTGATATGATACCATTATCACAACAAACGGGAGGCCTTTCTATGAAAACCAAGTCCAATCCCCCCGGCTACATGACCACCAAGGGCGAGCGTCTGAGCTACTGGACCTACTTTGTGGGCCAGAACATCTACTACAACATCACCGCCGCCTTCATCTCCACCTACCTTGCCATGCAGGGCATCGACCTGCTGAAGGTGGGCACGGTGCTGCTGATCGTCAAGATCTGGGATGCCGTCAACGACCCCATCTTCGGCTTTATCTTCGACAAGGTCAAGTTCAAAAACGGCCAGAAGTGCCTGCCCTGGCTGCGGATCGCCGTGCTGCTGATCCCCGTGGTCACCATCATCCTGTTCTCCATCCCCGACTGGCTGGACGAAACCGGCAAGCTGGTGTGGTTCGGCCTGGCCTATATCGCCTGGGATACGGTGTACACCCTGACGGATGTGCCCGCCTACTCCATGCTCAACACCATGACCGACAATCTCCAGGAGCGCAATATGCTCCTGTCCATGAACCGGGTCTTCTCCGGCGGCGGTGTGCTGCTGTACGGCGTGATCCTGCCCTGGCTCATTGGCGAGAGTGTGGGCATGAGCGCCTCCTGGGCCGTGGCCATCCTGGCCATTTTCAGCGCCCTGACCATGGTGCCCCTGTGCCTGAACTGCAAAGAGCGCAACTACAAGCCCGAGGAGGAGCCGGATAACTTCACCCCCCGGGAGATGTTCCAATATCTGCGCCAGAACAAATACCTGCTGATCTACTATCTGGGCTACTGCGCCACCGATGCGCTGAAGACCTCCAACGCGGTGCTGCTGTTCGCCTCCTTCTATCTCTTTGGCAACTCCAGCTTCAGCATCATCCTGAATGTGCTGAACATGGTCCCCGGTGTCTTCGCCGCCATGGCCATGCCCACCCTGCTGAAGAAATTCGACAAATTCCAGACCCTGGTGTTCTGCAACCTGATCTGCATCGTCATGGGCCTGGCCATTTACTTCCTGGGGTATCAGGACACCACCACCTTCCTGATCCTCACCTGCCTGCGGTGCGTCCCCATGAGTGTCTGCGGCATTCTGTATTTCATGTTCACCCCGGACTGCGCCGAGTACGGCCAGTACAAGTCCGGCATCAGCGCCAAGGGCATCACCTTCGCCATCCAGACCTTCTCCGTAAAGATCACCGGTGCCATTTCCTCCTCCCTGGCCCTGTTCCTGCTGGGCCTGTTCTCCTGGGTCACCGTGGAGGCCGAGAGCTTTGCCGAGCTGCAGGATCTGGGTATCCAGCAGTCCGCCGAAGCACTGAACGGTCTTTGGATCGTCTACGCCCTGGTGCCGGTCATCGGCATGATCCTCAGCGCGGTTTGCTTCCTGTTCTATAAGCTCAACGACAAGGATGTGCAGATCATGGCCAAGTGCAACTCCGGCGAGATCACCCGGACCGAAGCCGAACAGCTCCTGTCCCGGAAATATTGATTCTTCCGGGAACTCCGGGACTTCACAAATAATTTACTTTACTTTTCCTGCCAAAAAGAGTATGATAAAGCCAGCATTCTGAAAGGAAGTTTTTTCATGCGGCGCATAATCGTATTTGTTCTGCTGCTGGTTTTTGTTACTGTATTTCTGGTCAGCGCCTGGAATCTGGGCGCCTATCTGCTGGAAGCATGGCACAACCACAGTATGTATGTGGACCTGGCCAACCGGGTGGAAAGCACCGGCGGCGATGAGCCTCCGGTCTACTATACCAAGCCCTTCGTTCCCAGCCGGCCCACAAACCCCGGCGATCCCACGGATCCCACCGACCCCACGGACCCCACCATCATCCCCGAGTATGCCCAGCTCTACCTGGAAAACCCGGACATGGTTGGCTGGATCGAGCTGGAGGGAACCAAGCTCAATTACCCGGTCATGCAGACCCCGGACCGGGAAAACTACTACCTGAAGCGGGATTTCTACGGCAACTACAGCTCCCGGGGCTGTATCTATGCGGATGAAAACTGCGATGTGTTCACCCCTTCGGACAATGTGACCATCTACGGCCACAATATGTACGACGGTTCCATGTTTACGGCCCTGCTGCGCTACCACAGCAAGACCTTCCTGGAGAACAACCCCTACATCATCTTCAACACCCTGCTGGAACGCCGGACCTATGAGGTCATTGCCGTCTTCACGACCACCGCCTCCGTAGGCGAGGGTTTCCGGTACCACACCTTCATTGACGCCGACAGCGAGGAAGAATTCAACGATTTCGTCCGGACCTGCAAGCGCCTGTCCCTCCACGACATTGAGGCCACGGCGGAATACGGCGACAAGCTCATTACCCTGTCCACCTGTGAATATACCCAGACCAATGGCCGCTTCGTGGTGGTGGCCCGGCTGGTCCGGACAGAGGAACAAACCAATACCGATCCCCAGCCCTAAGGCTGGGGATCTTCCCTTTTCCGCGTCATTGCGAGCCAGTTCTCAAACTGGCGTGGCAATCCCGTCGTCAACTAACCTCTGCCATACAGTCGTCAACTAACCTCTGCCATACTTCGCATTGACACCCCCGGCAATTTGGGGTATAATAACCCAAACCAACCAAGTAAGGATGATCTCTATGAAGAAAATCGGTGTTTTGGGTGCCGGAACCTGGGGCATGGCCCTGGCCCGGATGCTGTGCGTCAACGGCCATCAGGTCACGGTCTGGTCCGCCATCGAAAAAGAAATAGACGAATTTTCCGCCACCCGCCGGCACCCCAACCTGCCCGGCATGGTGATCCCCGATGCCATCACCTTCACCAAGGACATGGCCCAGGTCTGCCGGGACAAGGACGTGCTGCTCTTCGCCGTCCCCTCCCCCTTCGTCCGGGCTACCGCCCGGAGGGCAAAGCCTTTCATTCCCCAGGGTCAGATCATCGTGGATGTAGCCAAGGGCATCGAAGCCGACACCCTGTTCACCATGACCCAGATCATTGCCGACGAGGTGGGCGATCCCACGGTGAAGCTGGTGGCCCTGTCCGGCCCCACCCACGCCGAGGAGGTAGCCCGGGACCTGCCCACCACCATTGTCTCCGCCTGCGAGGACCGGGAAGCCGCGGAGCAGGTCCAGGATATTTTCTGGGGCACCTGTATGCGGGTCTACACCAACGCCGACGTACTGGGCGTAGAGCTGTGCGGCGCCATGAAGAACATCATTGCCCTGGCCAGCGGCATTGCCGTGGGACTGGGCTTCGGGGACAATGCCCGTGCCGCCCTGATCACCCGGGGCATCGTGGAGATTTCCCGGCTGGGCACCGCCATGGGCTGCGACAGCCGGACCTTCGGCGGTCTGGCGGGCATCGGCGACCTGATCGTCACCGCCACCAGCCTGCATAGCCGGAACAACCGGTGCGGTATGCTCCTTGGCCAGGGCATCGCCCCTGCGGACGCGGTGAAGCAGGTAGGCATGGTGGTGGAGGGCATCAATGCCCTGCCGGCTGCCATGCGGCTGAAGGACACCTACGGCGTGGAGCTGCCCATTGTGGAGGCGGTCAACGCCATCGTCAACCAGGGGGCCGACCCCATGGCCACGGTCCGTGGCCTCATGGGCCGGGACAAAAAGCCCGAACTCCCCCAGGGCTCCATTCAGTAACCGACCAGGAGCTTGCCGCCCGGCAAGCTCCTGTTTTTTTCTAAAAATTGGGAAAAATCCAACGCAACCAATAGTTGACAGATAGTTGGTGGACGAAAACTGCGAAAAACGCTATGATAAACCCGGAGGTGGATATTATGACCATTGGAAACAGAATCGCGGAAGTAAGAAAAGAGAAGGGCTACACCCAGGAATACATCGCCGCCCAGCTTGAAGTCAGCCGTCAGGCTGTCAGCAAATGGGAAAGCGGCCTGAGTATGCCCAGCACAGAAAACCTGCTGAAGCTGTCCGGCCTGCTGGAGGTTCCCCTGGATGAGCTGATCGTGGTCGCTGCCCAGGAGGCCTCTGCCCTGGAAGCCTACGCCTGCATGAAGCTGGAGCAGGAACAGAAGCGGGAAAAGGTCCTGAAATTCCTGCTGAAATGGGGTGCCCAGTTGGGCCTGATCCTGGGCCTGTATGCCCTGATCTACGGGGTGTGCTGGCTCTTCAACTACCGCCTTGGAAGGCCGGTGTACAATTTCTCCTGGCTGGAAATGTACAATGCCTTCCCCATGACCTGCGCCGCGGCCTTGATCCTGCGGCTGCTGGACCGGCCCATATCCAGCATCGGCATCTGCATCGGCACCATGGTGGGCATCGTCCTTGGGCATTTTGTGGCAGGCTGGGCCCGGTCTGTCAGCAACGTGGGGTGGAACAATGCCTGGATCTTCTATGCCGGAGCGGTGTACGCCTGCGGCTTCCTGGGCCTGTTCTTTGACGCGAAGCTGAAGTCCGGCAGGCCCTGGGGAATGATTCTCAAGCCTGTCTGCGCCATCTCCCTGACGGTGGCGGTGCTGTGGTTCGGCTTCTGTGCCTTTACCCATGCCCGGAAGGTCCACGGCGCCAATGTGGGCTATATGGACGGCTACGAAAAAGGAAAACAAGCCGCCGCTCAGGGAGCAGAATACAGTTCCGCGATTACCAGCAATATCTCCCCCTTTGCAATGGAGGACCCCGCTTTGCCGGGATATATGATCTACTGGCCCTCGGGCTATTATGACGGATACTACGGTGTCAGCATTCCCAAAACCCGATAAACCATAAACCGACAATAAGAAAGGAGCAAACAACTATGAAAAAGACAATTTACATCATACTTCTACTAGCATATATCCTGACGCTTATGACCGGCTGTGACTTTATGGGTTTGTCTGCTGTAGATACTGACGGCGTACCGCGGGAAGTAAAGGAGCTTTATACCCTGTTCATGGAAACACAAAAATTCGATATTTCGGAAAGTGTGCAATATTGCTACTTCCGGAACGAGGAATTAAGACAGCGTCAGTTGGAAAGAAAAGGGGAAGCGGGTGTTGGTGAAGATATAATTCTGGAATGGGTTCAACTGAGCGACGAGCTCTGGGCAATAAATGTCCGTACAGAGTATGAAAAGACCTACTTTGAACGTTATCATTTTGTGGGATATATCGACGGAAAGCCGTATGTTATGACAGATCAATACGAAATTCCGCGCGAACTCAAGGACGGTCTGGATTTAACGCCCTATATGCGTGACGCTGTGCTTCTGCCATTGGAAGACAAATAAAATTCAGCCCAATCAAAAACCCCGGCAGGGTAGGGTTTCCTCTCCTGCCGGGGTGATTTTTTATGAACTTACTCCTCCACCACGACGGGGGCGTCGGCGGCGTTCTTGCGGACGGACTCGATGCCGTTCTCGCAGGCGGCCTTGGTGGTGTAGCCCTCGGACACGGCGATGATCTGGCCGTTGGTAGCCTTCAGGCGGAAGCGGAACTCGCCGGCCTTGTCCTGGTACAGCTCGAACTTGGGATGGGTCACGCCCTCCTGGTTCACGGTCAGGTCCTGGACATTGGCCACGGGAGCGTTCTTGGCCACGCTCTCAGCGCCGTTCTGGCAGGCGGCCAGGGTGTTGTAGATCTCGGAGGCGGCAATGGTCTCGCCGTTGGAAGCCTTCAGGTCGAACTTAAAGCCGGTATTGGTCTGACGGATAACAAACTTGCCCATGGTAAAATCTCCTTTTCTTTCCGGAAAATCCGGTTTGTTTAAGGAAATTATACCCAAGGATCGGCACCCTGTCAATATTTTTTCAGTAATTCTGTCGAAACCCGTTGGCTTTTCCCGTCAGATATGGTATACTTGTGCCAATCTGATCTGGAAGGTGATACTATGACCCCCATTTCCGAAACCATCCTGAAATCCTGGCAGGTCCGCAAGACCAAGGCCCAAAAATCCGCCTTCATCCGGTTCCTCCAGGACCATTTCCCGGAGCTCCAGGTCCAGGAGCATAAAAAGAACCGCAACCTGGTCCTGGGCGACATTTCCACCGCCAAGGTGGTCCTGACCGCCCACTACGATACCTGCGCCCGGCTCCCCTTCCCCAATTTCATCACGCCCCTGAACATATGGGCCTACCTGGGCTACCAGCTATTGATCGTCGTGCCCTTCATCGCTCTGATGTTCCTGGTGGAGGCCCTGGTATCCCCCCTGGTCCAGGACAACCGGCTGAGCCTTCTGGTCGGCTATTTCGCCATGCTGGGCTCCATGTTCTATCTCCTCATGGGCGGTCCTGCCAATCCCTACACCGCCAACGACAACACCTCCGGCGTCATCACCCTGCTGGAGCTGTATCAGGCCATGCCCCCCCAGCAGCGCGGCCGGGTGGCTATTGTCCTCTTCGACAACGAGGAAAACGGCCTTCTGGGCTCCAAG
Organism: Oscillospiraceae bacterium; assembly: GCA_017501695.1. GTDB lineage: Bacteria > Bacillota > Clostridia > Oscillospirales > Oscillospiraceae > Faecousia. Next base: position 652 of record JAFVWL010000124.1, on the reverse strand, counting down.
GCCTTCTATAAGGCCCACAAGCAGGAGGCCTGGAAGGAAAAGCTGCTGTTTAATTTTGACTGTGTCTCCGACGGCGACACCCTCCTGTTCGTGCTGAACAAGGCCGGCATGGCCGGCTGGGGCGACACCGTCCGCGCCGCTTTCCCTGCCACGGATGCCAAGCAGGTCCGGGTGGAGTCCTCCTCCAAGGCCTTCTACCCCTCGGACCAGGCCAATTTTCCCACCAACTGCGCCGTTTCTTCCATGAAGACCCATAAACTCCTGGGCTTGTACATGGATAAGATCCACACCCCCGAGGACCGGTATTTCGACACCCGAAACATCGAATTTCTTACCGCCGGCACCCTCCGGCTCCTGGACTCCCTGCCAGAATAACGAAAAACCGGGCCGGAGCTTTCGCTCCGGCCCGGAAATTTTAGGTTCTATAATAAATGTTGGGGTCAGGCGATGAGCCTGGCCCCATTGTTATAAATAATAGTTGAGCATAGAGACAAAAATCCTTTACAATGACTGTACCCCTACAACCACGAAAAGGAGGTCTCTATGCTCGTGAAAGATTATACCGCAGAATTTCTCAATTTGGAAGATGTAATCATCACAAATGTTGAAAACATTTCAGATCAGCTTCATATCTCAATCGAATTACCCCGCA
>JAFVWL010000123.1 GCA_017501695.1 Oscillospiraceae bacterium | reverse complement strand
TGGCACCGGGAGCTGGATGGCCTGGAGGAAGCAAGACTTGCTGACAAAAAATTCGGCTCCACGAAACAGGGCATCGCCCCCTTCTACTCTGACAAATACCAGAAGAAAACCATTCTGGCCGGAGAGCTTCTGTACCCTGAACACGTAAAAGAGCATCTGAAAGACCTGATGGAGTGGAAAAATCTGACGTTGACCTCCGTTTACGGAGCAAAGGCCGTGACCATGGAGGAGCTGGAGCACTGGCTCGATACTTGGTGCGAAAAGATCAAGCCCTTTATCTGCGATACCGGTATGATCCTGCGAAATGCCCAGGCAGAAGAGAAAAACATCCTGTTTGAAGCCCAGCTGGGTGCCTTGCGGGACCTGGACTACGGCATCCATCCCTACACCACCTCCTCCAATGCCATCGCCGCCTATGCCCCGGTGGGCTCCGGTCTGCCCTCCGCAAAAATCGACGAGGTCATTGGTGTGGTCAAAGCCTACTCCACCTGTGTTGGCGAAGGCCCTTTCGTGTGCGAAATGTTTGGGGACGAGGCGGATACCCTGCGGGAGGCAGGAGGTGAATACGGGGCAAAAACCGGACGTCCCCGCCGGGTTGGTCCACTTGACATTGTGGCTACCCGCTATGGTGTCCAGGTTCAGGGTGCCACTGATATTGCATTGACCAAGCTGGATGTACTGAGCTGCATGGAAAAAATCCCGGTCTGTACCCGCTATCTGGTGGACGGCAGGGAAACCGACGAGTTTCCGTTCCCCGCCCTGTTGGAAAAGGCACAGCCGGTGATCCAATATATGGATGGTTGGAACTGTGACATTTCCGGTGTCCGAAGCTGGGAGGAGCTGCCCCCTGCCGCCCGGCGGTATGTGGAGTTTATCGAACAGCAGATCGGCTGTCACATTGGCTATGTCTCCGTTGGTCCGGAGCGTGACAGCATCATCATTCGGTAAGGAGAGAAAGAAATGACAAACAAATACGAATCCCCCCTGAGTTCCCGATATGCGTCCGAATATATGCTTCACCTGTTCTCTGCCGATATGCGGATTCAGACCTGGCGAAAGCTGTGGGTGTCCCTGGCAAAGGCAGAGATGGAGCTGGGCTTGCCCATAACCCAGGGGCAGGTCAACGAGCTGGAGGACCATATTACGGATATCGACTTTGAATGTGCCGCTCAGCGTGAAAAGGAAGTCCGGCACGATGTGATGGCCCATGTGTACGCCTACGGTAAGGCTGCCCCTTCCGCTGCCGGTATCATCCATCTGGGTGCTACCAGCTGCTATGTCACGGACAATGGGGACATCATCCTGTACCGGGACGGTCTGAAATACCTGCGCGGAGCGCTTTTGAAGGTGATCGCAAATCTGGCTGAATTTGCTGACCGGTATAAATCTATGCCCACCCTGGGCTATACCCACTATCAGCCCGCCCAGCTTGTGACCGTGGGCAAGCGGGCGACCCTCTGGATGCAGGATTTTCTGTCCGATCTGGAGGAGCTGGATTTTGTCATCGGCAGCATGAAGTTTCTGGGCTGCCGGGGCACCACCGGAACGGAGGCCAGCTTTGTGGAGCTGTTCGGCGGAGATGCTCAGAAAATCGATGAAATGAACCGGATGATCAGCGCAGACTTTGGATTTGAGGATTGCTACCCGGTCTGCGGTCAGACCTATCCCCGAAAGCTGGACAGCCGGATTTTGAATGTGCTTTCTTCCATTGCCCAGAGCTGCTACCGGATGGCAAACGACATCCGTCTTTTGCAGCATGACCGTCAGGTGGAAGAACCCTTTGAACAGAATCAGATCGGTTCCTCTGCCATGGCCTATAAGCGCAATCCCATGCGCTGTGAGCGCATTTGCTCCCTTGCCCGTTACCTGATGGCAGATGCCATGAACGCACCAATGACTGCCTCAGCCCAATGGCTGGAGCGGACGCTGGACGATTCCGCCAACCGCCGCATCTCCATGCCGGAGGGCTTCCTCTGCGCCGATGCCATCCTGCGTCTTAGCCAGAATGTGACCAATGGGCTCCATGTCAATGAAAAGATCGTGGAGAAAACCGTTCGGGAATATCTTCCCTTCATCGCCACGGAAAATCTGATGATGGAAGGTGTCAAGCGGGGCGGCAACCGGCAGGAACTGCATGAGATCATCCGCAGGTGTTCCATGGATGCCACCGCAAAAATGAAGAACGGTGAAACCTGGGATTTGCTGGCTGACCTGGCAGAATATGCTGCCTTTGGCATGACAAAGCAGGAAATGGAAGCCGTTCTGGAGCCTGCCAACTACATCGGCAGATGTCCGGAGCAGGTGGACCGCTTTCTGGCCGGAACCCGGCATCTGCTTTCGGATATCGGAAGCTCCGATCCCGGGATTGATCTCTGAGGAGGCCGCTATGGACGAAAAGATCCTCGTATTGGATTTCGGCGGACAGTATAACCAGCTGATCGCCCGGAGAGTCCGGGAGCAGCAGGTTTACGCGGAAATCAAGCCCTATCACAGAATCACAACCCAACAGATCAAAGCAGCCGGATACAAGGGCATCATCTTCACAGGAGGCCCCAACAGCGTCTATGGGGAAGATTCTCCGCATTTTGATCCTGAGGTGCTGAACCTGG
>JAFVWL010000122.1 GCA_017501695.1 Oscillospiraceae bacterium | reverse complement strand
GTTGGTAGAGCAACTGACTCTTAATCAGTGGGTCCCCGGTTCGAGTCCGTGAAGGTGCACCAAATGGCCCATTGGTCAAGTGGTTAAGACAGCGGCCTCTCACGCCGTTAACATCGGTTCGAATCCGGTATGGGTCACCAAGTAAATAAGCGTACATAGCGGCGAATAACAGAAATCCGGATATGGTATGCTTTATATAGGAAGAGGAAACTCTTCCGACAAAGAGTTCGTATTGATTGCGATGAGGGTCCACCTGTTCCCATCCCGAACACAGAAGTTAAGCTCATTTGCGCCGACGATAGTTGCCGGGTGACTGGCTGTGAAAATAGGTAATGCGAACACAAGCCACCATGCGAAAGCATGGTGGTTTTACTATTATTTACTATTATGCAGGATTTGTTCTGCCTGCAAGTGTCCACTGGACACTTGCGGACGGCAGGACGATAGATTGCTCTAGCCGTGAAACCAGGTAATGCGAACACAAGCCTCCACAGAAATGTGGAGGATTTTCTTTGCCTGAAACATGCCACCGGCATGTTTTTTAACGGCAAAGGATAGTTGCCCTAACCGTGAAAACGGGTAATACGACATAAACCGCACACGAATGTGTGCGGTTCATATTATATGGTAATGGTGACGGTATCACCGTCGGATGATTCAACATGGACCAGTTCCCATGCGCCGTGGACTTGCTTGATCCGACGAAATTCCCGGCACATGGCATCGATGGATTCCGGGGGTATGTTCGGCACTTTATCTGAGTAATTCTGGCCGGTCTTCAGCCAGAGTTTTATCATTACCGGATTTAATACCATCCAGTTGGGAAATGGAATGGTGATGACGGGGTTCCCGTGCTGCGTGATCTGGATCTTCATTCCACTACGATCTCCACGGTGTCGCCGTCGGCGGACTCCACTTCCACGATTTTTCCTACGGTACCGTTCTCCACCATTTCCAGGATCTTTTCCATGTCGATACCTTTTAATGCGTCTACCCCGGAATATTGGGCAGCGATGTCCACTCCGGCTCCGGAGAGGGCTTTCAGCAGGCCGAAGGGCAGGTTCACGCGGACTTTATCGCCATGGGCAGACAGTACCTTGATCCGCAGGACCAGGTCCTCGGGATTCTTTCTCTGGGCTTCGGGCACCAGGCGAACCTGGTCTTCCTTTCCGCTGAGCAGGGCATCCGTGGTGCAGTTCAGAGCGTTTGCCAGTTGGGGAAGCAGGGTAATGTCCGGACAGGAAACGTCGTTCTCCCATTTGCTGACAGCCTGTGAGGATACTCCCAGGATCTTTGCCAGATCTTCCTGGGTCATGCCCAGGGCTTTTCTTTTTGCCGCGATGCGGGAACCGATGGTATTCATAAGGTTCACTCCTTTCTCTTGATGGGTCTATGATACAACGAAATGTTGGAAATTACAATTGCTTGTTGGTTGGGTTGAGACAACCGGCGGGCGGAAACCGACTCAACCAGCCGTTGGATTCTTGAAAAGTGGTAGAAAAACCCCGCCGGTTGTCCGGCGGGGTAGGGGATTCAAATAAGAAGCGCGGGAAGGGGATCAAGCCTTGCGGGCAGCCAGCTCGGCCTGCATCTTCTCCAGACCCTTCTTGTCCAGGTTGTAGATCAGACCCAGACCGACGAACTGCAGGACGGCGGAGACAACATACAGCCAAGCGACCAGGTAGCGCATATTGAGTGCGACCTCGAAGGCCTGGTTGCCCTGGTCAGCTTCCACATAACCCAGGAACACCTTCATGATGACCAGGACCAGAGCGGGGCCGGCACCCTGAGCCAGCTTACGGAAGAAGCTGTGCAGGGAGTAGACGGTGCCTTCCTCGCGGGAACCGGTCTTCCACTCGTTGTAGTCGATGGCATCGCCCATCATTGCCCAGGAAACGGTGGAGTAAATGCCCATGCCCAGGGAGTTGACAAGCTGGCAGCAGACATAGATAATGATACCGGTCATGTCGGGAGTAATGGGGAGGATGACCATAGCGGCAGAGGCAACCATGGAGCAGATGGAGCCCACAACAGCCAGTTCCTTCTTGCCGTACTTCACGACCATCTTACGGGCCAGGGGGGTGAAGCAGACAATGGGAATCATGGAGAATGCGGACACAATGCCGGAGACCTGGATATTGTTAAAGTAGGACTGGAAGACAACGGTTACAGCGGTGGAAGCACCCTGCATACCGATGAACATACCCATGGCGGCAACGGTTGCACCCACAGCGGGACGGTTCTTCAGGAAGTTACCCATAGCGGCAAAGACGTTGAACTTGGCTTCTTCCTCGTTCAGCTTGATGTCGCTTTCTACACGGATGACGGTATTGCGGATCATGAACTGGAAGGCGACAAAGCCGATGGCACCCAGAACCAGAGCGGTGATGAACACATTTTCACCGATGAGGTTGTCTTCAGCGTCGTAGCAGATCATGGGGATGATGACCATGGGCAGCATATTGCCAACCAGAGAACCCACGCTACGGAATGCGGACAGGGAGGCGCGGTCGCCGGTGTCCTCAGAAATCAGGGACAGCAGGGAGCCATAGGGAACATTGGCCACGGTGTAGCAGGCGTCCCAGATGACATAGCCGCCGACGAACAGGCAATTCTTGGCCCAGTCGGGAGCGCTGGGGAAGGGCAGGAAGCAGCAGGCACCGCCTACCAGCAGGCCCAGGGAGCCGGCCCAAATATATGCCAGGAATTTGCCACGCTTGTAGGTGGTCTTCTTGTCGTTGTCGATGATGGTACCGATCAGGGGATCGTTGATTGCGTCCCAGACCTGGCAGATCAGGAACAGGGCAGCGTACACCAGGGAATCCATCTGCATGAACTGGGTCCAGAAGATGACCATGGTGGCCTTCAGACCGAAGCTCATGTTACAGCCCAGGTCACCGGCGGCGTAGGCCAGATTGTCCAGCATACCGAACTTACGGTAGCCTCTGGCGTCCAATTGGACATTTTTTGCCATATTTCTTCCTCCTTAATATGTGGGCAAGGCGGCAAACGATGCCCCACTATTTCTTATACATTATAACTTATGAATAAATTGTTACAAAGGGCCAAAAAAGGCCTTTTGTGACACGGGCTTATAATTTATAGACGGATCTTTTTGGCTATTGTGAACAAAACAGTTGATATTTTTTCAGAATGTGATATAATTATGTCCAAGATGAAGGAGGTGCCCGGATGTATAAATTGTGCAAAACAGAACAGTCCGCTGCCCGCCAGCGGGAATTGGAATCCGGTCTCCTGAAGGCCATGGAAATCACCCGGTACGAGGATATTTCCGTCAGTGATCTGTGCGAGCAGATGCAGATTCCAAGAAAATCCTTCTACCGCTATTTTACCAGCAAGGATGGTGCCCTTCACGCCCTGCTGGATCACACTCTGATGGAGTTTGAAGACTATGCCATGGGTCTGCAGCGCGGTCATGCCCGCACGGTGAATCTGGATCTGGAGAGCTTTTTTAGGTTCTGGGAGCAGCACCGGAAGCTGCTGGACGCTTTGGCCCGGAGCAACATCCTCGGTATGCTTATTGAGCGGGCCGTGGCCTATGCCTTGACCGACGATATTTTGCCCAGACGGTTTCTTCCCGGAGATGACCCCCTGATGCAGCGGCAGATCACCATGTTTGGGGTCTGCGGTCTTATGTCCATGGTCCTTACCTGGCACCACGAGGGGTTCCTGACCCCCGCTGGGGAAATGGCCCGGGCGGCCGCCCGGATGCTGAGCCAGCCCTTGTTTCCCAATGCTGAAAAATTTATGTGACAACTCCCGCCTTTGGCACATCTGTGCAAGGGCGGGATCTTTTTTTGGCACCTCCTGTCACAGATGGGGCGATTTGGACCTCCCCGACGGACAAGGGTTTTTTTATAATAAAATTGGCAAACCCCCCATTACCATACAATAAGGAGAGTTGATTCCAATGGCTCAGTTTGTGAAGCTGGCTCCCGAGAACCTGAAGGAGCTGCGTAAAATCGATAAGCGTCTGGTTTCCTACAATGTGGAAATGACCGAGGTCACCGGCGGTACCTTCTGGAAGGCCTATACCGAGGCTCAGGTGGACGGAACCGAGGAGTTCCCCGTCATCAAGGATTGGTCCAACATGGGCAATCTGCAGCAGTGGTACGATCCCATCGATACCACCAATCCCCGGCTGATCAAGCTGGCCAAGGAGCTGGGTACTGCCTGGATTCGTGTTTCCGGTACCTGGGCCAACAAGACCTACTATGATTTCGACAACAAGTACGAGGGCAAGGTTCCTGAGGGCTTCCAGAATGTGCTGACCAAGCAGCAGTGGCTGAATCTGCTGGACTTCGTCCGTGCTGTGGACGGCAAGCTGCTGGTTTCCATCGCCAACTGCCCCGGTATTCATGCTGCCGACGAGCCCATGCCCTTTGAGCAGGCGGATCTGCTGTTCCGCACCTCCAAGGAGTACGGGGTGCCCATCTCCGCTGCCGAGTTCACCAATGAGCCCAACCTGATCGCTCTGTCCGGCTTGCCCAAGGGCTACACCGCCGCGGATCATGCCCGTGACCACGATCTGTTCGGAGCCTGGCTGAAGGAGAACTATCCGGAGTGCCTGTTCGTGGGTCCCTGCACCGTGGGTGATATCAACCTCTTCGGTTCTCTCCAGGGTGCCGGCGGCGGTATGGCCGCGGGCTTCGAGATGGTCACCACCGAGCAGCTCCTGGGCGAGTACAAGTCCCCCATGGATGTGTTCAGCTACCACTATTATAACGGCGTTTCCGAGCGTGGTGCCGCCATGGGCGGCCACTGGCCCTATGCTGCCGCTTTGACCGAGCAGTATCTGGAGGTCGCCGGCAACTGTGCCCGGCAGTACACCGCACGGCGGGACCGCTATGTCCCCGGCGGCCAGATGTGGGTCACCGAGTCCGGCGACGCGGGCTGCGGCGGCAATACCTGGGCTTCCACCTATGTGGACGTGCCCCGGACCCTGAATGAGCTGGGTGACTTCTGCACCGTTACCGACGGCGTAATTTTCCACAACACCCTGGCTTCCTCCGACTACGGCTTCCTGAAGCACGGCACCTTTGTGCCCCGGCCCAACTACTTCGCTGTGAAGCTGTGGAACAACCTGATGGGCGAGATTTGCTACGCCACCGGCGAGGAGATCCGGGAGGGTGCCCATGTCTACGCCCACTCCCGTAAGGACGGCCAGGAGGGCTGCGTTTACCTGGTCATCAACAACTCCGCCGAGCCCACTACTGTGGAGCTGCCCAAGGCTGCTGAGGTTTATGCTCTTACCGGCAACGGCAAGCTGCGTTCCCGGACCATGCTGCTCAACGGCCGGGAACTGGTCCTGGGCGAAAATGACGAGCTGCCCGACCTGTCCGGCGTGACGGTGGAGGCCGGTTCCATCGAAGTCGCCCCCGGCGGCTGCACCTTCATCGTGCTGTAATCCGATCCTGTAACGAAGCCCCGCTGGCTCAGCCAGCGGGGCGTTTGTTATTCCTGATCAGCCAAAACGAAATTGCCGATCTTGTCTGTGGTGATGCGGTTTTGCAGTGTGGCATATTCCAATGCCGCGGAGATCAGGGAAGTGATGGCACTGCCCAGCCGGGGATAGCCAAGAAGCTTGGCGGTTTCCCGGATCAAATCCTCCCGGCCCATGCTGATCTGATCCCGCAGGACCTGACACAGGGCGTTGGCTGCCTCCTGGACCGGTACATCCTTAGCGTCCCGGCGGTTTGCCTCGCAGGTAGCGGTCCGGAAGCCTTCGTAGGAGGCGGGATCCTGGTGGGCCTGCCAGTAGAATACCCGGTCCTCCAGAGTGGTGGTCAGGATATCCATGCCGTCCAGCAGGGCCAGCAGATGCTTCTGGATCCGGCTGCCGGACCGGGGAATGCCGCAGCTTTGGATTACCCGCCGCAGCAGCAGATTCCGACTGATGGGGGCTTCCGCCTCCAGGACCGCTTCCAGCTTCCGCCGGAGGGCTGCCCGGTTGCCGGGGAACAGGAAATTCTCAGAGGTCCACTGGACGGCCTTTAGTTTTGCCGGCGTGTATACAGGGATACTGGATGCTTCTTTTTCCGGGACGGGCACGGCCTGAGCCAGCGTGGGAACTTCCTCCGGAGGCGGTTCTTCCGCAGGAATCTCTTCTACGGGAGGTTCTGGCTCCGGTTCCTGGGTCAGAAGCTGCAGAATTTTTTGCAGCTCCGTATCCTTGCTGTCCCACCAATCCATGGTCCATACCCGGTGGATCTTCCAGCCCAGACCCTCCAGAACGCCGATCTGGGCGATCTCCCGGTCCCGGGTGGTCTTGGCGGCGCCGTAGCTGCCTCCGTCCAGCAGGATGCCCAGGCGGTAGCGGTCCGGATTTTTGGGATCAATGACACCAATGTCGATGCGGTATTCGCTATGTCCCACATTGGCCTGGGAATCGAAGCCCTGTTCCTTCAGCCAGGTCCGGATGGCCTGGGAGATCCCGGGGATCCGGTCCGGCTGCCGGGCGGTACTCTCCGTCTGGGGCAGGATGCCCCGCTGGGCGTATTCCAGGAAGCCTTTCAGGGCGGAAACGCCCTCGGCGGTGGTCCGGTTCAGGTCGATCTGCTCCGGCCGGAGGGTGGCGAAGACGGTCATTTCCTGCCGGGCACGGGTGATGGCCACATTCAGCCGCCGCCAGCCGCCGTCCCGGTTCAGGGGACCGAAGTTCATGTAGACCTTGCCCTTTTCGTCGGGGCCATAGCCGATGGAGAACAGGATTACATCCCGCTCATCACCCTGGACATTTTCCAGGTTCTTGATGAACACCGGCTCCTCGGATTGGAAAGCCCAGGCTTCCAATTCCGTATCCTCCCGGCAGGCCTCGCCCAGAAGATCGTCGATCAGGTTCTGCTGGTTGATATTGAAGGTCACCACGCCCACACTGAGCTTCGCCAGGGCAGGATCGTGGCACCGGCGCTTCAGCTCTTCCACAATGGCCTGGGCTTCCGCCCGGTTCTGCCGGTTCTTGCCCCGCTCGAAGACACCCTCCACGGGAATCAGCCGGACCTTGGTCTGTCGGTCATTGACCGAGGGGAAGGTATACAGCTTGTTTTCGTAGAACCGGGCGTTGGAGTAGGCAATCAGACTCTCATGGCGGCTGCGGTAATGCCACAGCAGGTGAGTTTGGGGAATGTTCAGGGCCAGACAGTCATCCAGGATGCTTTCCAGATCCTCGGCATCCAGATTGTCCTCGTCCACGGTATTGGTGGCGAAGAAGGCGGTGGGGGGCATCTGCTTGGGATCGCCCACGATGACAGCGTTCTCTCCCCGGGCCAGAGCGCCCACGGCCTTACAGGTGGGAAGCTGAGAAGCCTCGTCGAAGACCACCATATAGAAGGGTTCCCGCTTGGGATCCAGGTATTGGGCGGCGGAAATGGGGCTCATAAGCATACAGGGACAGATCCGGGGCAGCAGATTGGGTAGCTGCTCGAAGAGCCTGCGGATGCTGACACCCCGCCCGCCGCTGCGGATGGCCCGCTGAAGGATGCCCAGCTCGGAGCTGTGGGCGGCTTCCTTGGTGAAGTTGGGGATCCGGGAAGCCAGACGGCAGAAGATCTCCTGCTGGGTCAGTTCCATCAGCTCCTCGTCCAGCTTCCGGAACTGCCGGATCTTTTCGTTGAAAATGGCACCGGAGAACTGGCCCAGGGCAGGCTCCGCGTCCATGGCCTCCGTGGCCAGGGTCAGGGCCAAAGCCTTCCGGTAGGCAGGAACTGCCTGCTCCGGATCCAGGCCGCCGCAAAGAGCCGTTACCACATTGGCAAGCCCCAAGCTCTTGGCTTCCCGGGCTACGGCGTTCCAGGCGATCCAGTCCTTCACGCCGGAAAGGTTGTTCAGGATGCCCTGGCATCGGCGGACCTGACCGTCTATATAATTGTCGGCATCCGGCGGTGCCAGCTCCAGCAGAGTCTGGGAATCTCTGACTGCGGTATCAAAATTACGCCACGCGGCAAGGAAATTGTACAGGGTTTTCTGTTGGGGAAGCTGCTTGCGCAGCTTTGTACCGTGTTCCAGGGAATCCAGGGTGCCGGCGCTGATCCGGGCGTTCATGGCTTCGATGCCGATCCGTCTCCAGTCGGTAGCTTCCCCCCGGTCCAGGGACCCCAGATCCTGACCGTACCGGGCATAGGCCTCCTGGGCGGCGTCCCATTCCGCCCGGTAGTTGATCAGCAGACTGATGTGCTGCCGCAGGTCATCCTTGGAGATTTGGTATCTTGCCACAGACTGCAGACGGCGGATCATGCTGTTCTGGGCTATGGACCGGGGCAGGAACCATTTGCCCGCGGCGGTGTCCCATTCCGCGGCCAGTGCCTGACCGTCCATGTTCAAAAACTCGGTGGTCCAGCTTTTGTCCAGCTCCGCTGCCAAACCCTGGGCGTTGCGGAAATGCGTGGACATTTCTTCCACATCGGTGAAATAGCTGTGGGGATTCTCAGCCGCTGCCCAGGCCTGGGGCCAGAAGTACCAGCCATCCAGTTCCCGGCCCACCCGAGCCAGGCTTTCCAGAGCTTCCCCACCGGTAGGCAGGTCAATGCCGGTTTCTGCGCAGAAGGCTGCTGCGTCTTCCCGGAACTGCTCCGCGGCATGAATATGAAACTGCAGTGTCCTGGGCAGGGTCTGCCGGAGCTGCTGGGAATAGACCGTCAGGCCGATGGGGGACAGGGGATGTCCTTCCAATTTCCCTACGGAACGGGCGGCAGCCGCCAGCCGTTCTACGGCAGTATCCTGGGCCAACAGGTCCTGGGGTCCGCAGGCTTCGGCAAAGCCCTGGGGGAAGGGCTCCAGATCCGGGGCATTTTCCTGTTCTACGTACAAATTGACCAGATCAAACAAGGTCTTTCCGCAGGGAAGAACCTTGTGGAGGGCCTGGGCGTAGGCGTTCAGTTCCTGCCGCAGCAGGGCGATCCGCTCTGCCTGAAGGGCGTATTCCTCCGGGGCGGTGGTTTTGGTCACCTCGGTGGCCAGCCGAAGCTGTTCCAGCACATCCCGTTTTTTGGATTTGTTGGAGTGGAGCTCCAGACAGAAGGGACCCAGGCCGATTTTGCTCAGCCGCCGCTGGACCACTTCCAGAGCTGCCATTTTCTCCGCCACGAACAGCACTGTCTTGCCCTGGGCCAGAGCGTTGGCGATGAGGGTGGTGATGGTCTGGGATTTGCCGGTGCCGGGAGGGCCGTGGAGCACAAAGCTCTCTCCGTCGTTGGCTTTTTCGATGGCGAAAAGCTGGCTGGCGTCTGCCGCCATGGGCAGGAACGCCCCGCCCTCGGGCACCGTATCCCCAATGGTCATGTCCTGCGCGTCCCAGCTCAGCCTGCCGTCCATAAGACTGCGGACGATTTTGTTCCGCTCCAGATCCTCAGACCGGTTGCGGATATCGTTCCACATGACGAACTGGGAGAAGGAGAAAATACCTAAGTATGCCGATTCCAGCACATCCCACCGGGCCTGGTTCATCACGGCCTTCCGGATGATGGTGAAGACCTTCCGCAGGTCAATGCCCTTTTCGTCCATGGGCAGGGGATCCAGTCCGGAAACGGTGATTCGGTGATCCTGCTTCAGCTTTTCCAGCAGGGTCACGTTCATCTGGGGATCCTCGTCCCGGATGCGGACACAGTAACCGATCCGGGCGCTTTTTCTTACAATTTCGATGGGCAGCAGCACCAGGGGAGCATACCTTGCTTTGGTGCTTTTGGGGGTTTCGTACCACCGCAGCAGACCCAGTGCAAGATACAAGGTGTTGGCACCGTTTTCTTCCAGAGATGCCTTGGATGCCCGGTACAGCTCCTTCAGCGCCTTGGTCAGCTCCCCGTCCGTAAAGGGGGAGCGCAGCCGCTTATTCTGGAACTCGGAGCGGATCAGCTCGTTGCTGCCCTGCAGATCGGACACGGATTCAAAGGTGATGCCCGTGCCGGTCTGGTAATCGGCGGGCCGGGGATGAATGGTAAAATCACTGCCGGAGGACAGGGTGTCTTCCAGGGTGTCGATGGATTCCGTCAGAATGGGCACCAAATTCTTCCGCAGGCGCATATTGATCAGATTGTTCCGCAGACCCAGGTCCAGAAGCTTCCGCTCCCACTGGACCATTTTGGTCATGAGCTCCGGCTCCTGAACGGATACGTCAATGGGGGCCTCCATAGCTGTGGGTGCGGCGGTCAGATTCCCTTCCGGCAGATTGGGCCGGATAACCTCCCAGCCCGCATCGGTGAGCACCCGCTGGGGCAGGGGCGTGATGCCGCTGAGCCGGGCCCGGCGGACGTCGATGATGTATTCGATTCCCTCGGACAGGTTTTTTTCCGCGGCGGCGCGGGCACTGTCAAAGCTCAGCTCCCGACCGGCGGTGAAGGCAGTACATTCCACAATCGCGATCTCGCCCACACCCTGAGCCAGCCGCTTGGTGATCAGGGCCGCGTCATCCTGGACCGCCTCCGGGAAGGTCAGGTTTTCCAGCCAGACGCCGGCGAAAATATGACCGCTCTGCAGGATCAGCAGGGGATGCAGCCCCATGGCTTCCAGACAGCCGCAGTACAGCAGGGTCAGGTCCAGACAGGTGCCCATCTTCTGCTGCAGCAGGGTATCGCAGAGGCGGATCCGCTGGCCCGCGGGCTCAAAACTGGCTGGGGGAACGGAATAGATGATGTTCTGCTCCTGCAACGCGGCGTAGACCGCCGCGGCCTGGTGCAGTACCCGGTTGGGGTCCTGGGTCTGATAGGCATCCAGGGAAGGATCTCCGGTCCATTTGCTCAGCAGCTCCGCTGCCCGGGCGTTCAGAGCGGTGATCTGGGGATGGTTGGGGGTGACGAAGGCGGTCAGCAGCTCCGGGTAGAAGCCGTAGCCATGCCATTCGTCGAAAGCCAGAGCCGTAAGCTCCTGAGACGCCTCACACAGCACGGTTTCTCCCTGAATCAGCCGGGCGTGGAGCAGACCGGTGGTCTTCTCCGTCAGGCCGGAAAGATACCCGCCGTCCAGCGTCAGTTCCAGGGGACCGGTCCGGTAGGTGGTGTTGGGGCCGATGTGGTCGTAGTGCTTGGTAAAGGGCAGGGTGACAGCGGGCTCTGTGGTCAGCGTCAGTTCCACGTGCTCCAGCGCCGTGTCTGTCTCGTTGATCAGGGTCACGGACCGGACCATGCTGACACCTCCGGCCTGGAGGGCGTAGTTCACCGCCTTCAGGGCATTCACTTCCAGCCGCACCGGGGACAGATTCGATTCCTGGGTCATGGGGCATACCTCCCATATGTTTGTAATAATGCCATTATATCGGAAAAGAGAAGGTATTTCAATAAGAAAAACATCCCCGGAAACCGGGGATGTTGAAATCAGTTGACGGTATTGACAGGCTGTCTGTTTATCCAGCCCCGGATGCTCTCCACTGTCACATCCAGGATCCGCTGCCGGGCTTCCAGGGGTGCCCAGGCCATGTGGGGTGTGAGGATCATATTGGGGGCGGTGAGCAGGGGGGAATCCGCCGGAATCGGCTCCGCCGCCGCCACATCCGCCGCGGCACCCCGGAGCTTGCCCGACGCCAGGGCATGGGCAAGGGCAGCTTCGTCGATAAGTCCGCCCCGGGCGGTGTTCAGCAGAATGGCCCCGTCCTTCATTTTTGCAAGGAATCCTTCGTTTACCATTCCGGCATTCTCCGCCGTCAGGGGCAGATGAAGGGACACCACGTCGGACCGGGCCAGCAGGGTGTCCAGGTCCACATATGCGCCAATGGCCTCGCCTTCGGCACACCGGGACCGGTTATAGGCCAGCACCTCCATGCCCATGGCGCTTGCGATGCGGCCAACAGCCCTGCCAATGCGGCCAAAGCCGATGATGCCCATAGTTTTTCCGGCCAGCTCCATCTGGGGCGTGTCCCAGAAGCAGAAGTTGGGGCATGCGGACCATTTTCCCTGATGAACCGCATGATCGTGATGCCCCACCCGGTGGCACAGCTCCAGCAGCAGGGCGAAGGTGAACTGGGACACGGCGGCAGTGGAATAATCCGGCACATTGCAAACGGGGATCCCCCGGTCCCGGGCGGCGGCGCAATCCACCACATTGTAGCCCGTGGCCAGAACGCAGATCAGCTTTACATCCGGACAGGCGTCCAGGATCTCCGCGGTAATGGGCACCTTGTTCAGCAGAACAATATCGGCGCCCTGGAGCCGTTCTACGGTGTCGGCGGCGGATTCGGTCCGGGGATAGACGGTAATTTCTCCGAATTGGCGGAAGCAATCCCAGCTCAGGTCCCCGGGATTCAGGCCCTGGCCGTCCAGCGATACGATTTTCATAGCGGGTCCTCCTTGCATTGTGTGAAAAATTTTGATAGGATATAGAAAACGAGGTGAAGCATATGGAACTGATTTATGTGGATGACCACATCATCGTTTGCGTCAAGCCCGCCGGGGCTCTTTCTACGGACGAGCCCGGCGGTGTGCTGGAGCTGGCCAGGCAGGCCCTGGGAAATGAAAAGGCCCAGGTCCGCACGGTCCATCGGCTGGACCGGGTGGTGGCGGGACTTATGGTCCTGGCCCGGACGGAAGCGGCGGCATCGGAGTTGTCCCGGCAGATCCGGGACCGGGAATTTGATAAGGAATATGTGGCCGTGGTCCATGGCCGCCCCGAAAAGGATGCGGATACCCTTCGGGATCTGCTGCTCCGGGACAAACGGGAGTGCAAGACCTATGTGGTGCCGGAAATGGCCAAGGGGGTCCAGGAGGCCATCCTGGACTATCGGATCCAGGCGTCCAATGGGGAACTGACCCGGGTGTCCATCCGGCTCCATACGGGCCGGACCCACCAGATCCGGTGCCAGTTTTCCAGCCGGAATCTGCCCCTGGTGGGGGACCGGAAGTACAGCCTGAATCAGGACGGCTGCGATATTGCCCTGTGGTCCCACCGAATCGCCTTTGCCCACCCGGCCACGGGGAAGCCCATGGATTTCCGGCTGGAGCCTCCGGCGGTGTATCCCTGGAATGTGTTTTGATTATACCAAAGGATGGGGAGGATAACAATGTCCCATTACGATTTTTTTCAGCATAAGCAGTGCGAGTATTTCCCCTGTCATGCCGGTGCTGACCCGGAGACCTTTAGCTGCCTGTTTTGCTATTGCCCCCTGTACTGCCTGGGGGACAAATGCGGGGGAAATTTCCGGTATACGGAAACGGGAATCAAGGATTGCTCCGGCTGCCTGCGGCCCCACAAGCGGGAAAATTACGACAAAATCTGCGCCCAGATGGCCCAGGTCCTGGAACTGGCGAAAAAGCCTTGATTTTTCCCCACCGGGCTGATATAATAATCCGGTTCCTACGGAGGAGTACTCAAGTGGTCGAAGAGGCGTGACTCGAAATCTCGTAGGCCAGGGAACTGGTGCAAGGGTTCAAATCCCTTCTCCTCCGCCACGAAAAAGACCACATTTGTCTACCGGACAAATGTGGTCTTTTTCGAACTAAGTGTGCCTTGCGGCACGATAAGTACACCTTTGGTGCGTGAAGCGATGCTTCGCATCGTGAAGTGCCTGCGGGCGTGAGTGGCACACTTAACTTCGCTTTGTGCGCAAGCACAATACTTCACAGCGGCAACGCCGCTGCTTCACGTGGGCGTAGCCCATACTTCACTAACTCTTGTAAAGATAGTAATACTTTGATATAATTAGCATAAATAGGAGGTGCTGTTATGTCCGAAAGTAAGTTAAGAACGCAATCTATGGATTTTGCGGTTCAAATCATAAATCTTGTTAAAAGTTTGAAAGAAAAACGAGAATCCATCATTTCTAACCAAATCGGTAGAAGCGGTACATCTATAGGTGCAAACATCCGCGAAGCGCAGTATGCCCACGGAAAAGCAGATTTCATTGCCAAACTTCAAATTGCGCTCAAAGAAGCAAATGAAACAGGGTATTGGCTGGAACTGCTGTTCAAGACCAATTACATCTCCGAAGAAGAATACAAATCTCTTGATTCCGTTTGCACAAGTATTCGTGTTATGCTCATTTCCTCCATCAACACCGCAAAGGAGAATTTGAAATGAGAAATTGGACAAGAATTAAAGAAGTCTATGATGGTGGCTTCACCGAAATGTATTTGGATTTATATAACTGTGAGACAGGATTTGTTATAAAAGGAATATCCTATCATTATAATGCCGGTGCCGAAAAGAAACTTTGTGAAGTTGAAATTCCCGGTACCGTAAAAAGCACAGTAGACGTTTTGAATTTTATTGCAAAGAACAATTCCTTGTATCCGTGGGCAAGGATCACACTGAATGAAATTAAAGCTAACGACCAACTGATTGCCTTTATTGCGGAACACAGATAAAGAACACACTACTTTTACTTACTCTTACCTCGATTCTGCTCCGTTTGGTTACTCTTAGGCAACGAGAAACCGCCCTGACGGGGCGGTTTTTTCTGGTTCTATGTCAATAGTTGGGGTAGAGCCAAAATAGAACAATTACAAGGTCGTGTCGGAGCTGTTGCTCCGGCACGATTTTATGTATTACAGAATAAGATTCTTTTTCTGAAATTATTGAAGTTTCGCATACCGTAGCAG
>JAFVWL010000121.1 GCA_017501695.1 Oscillospiraceae bacterium | reverse complement strand
GGGCTTTGGGCGAATCTTTCGCCCCATAAATGCGTTTTGAAAACGCCACAATACACAAAGTATTCTGCCGTTTTCAAAACTTTTTCTGAGCCGAAATCTTCTGCCCAAATCACCAAAAAATAGTTTTTAGAGGTTGCCTAAAGAATAAGGAGACAGCACCTGGGTGCTGTCTCTTTTTATCCAAGGAATGTTCGTGATATTGCCCAAAAAACAGGATGAAACCTTGCGCTTGCCCTATAAGCGGGTTATAATTAGAAACAGATTGTAACTTCTTGGAAATTAGGAGGACAACAGCATGAAAAGACACGGACAAAAATTCTGGCATCTGGCAGTGTGGGGGCTTGGGATCCTGTGCCTGCTGGGGCTGTGTTTGTTTGGGATCCGGGAGGCCAGGCTGGACGCGTTCCGGCAGCAGGCCCTTCTGGAGCTGGAGGACCGGGAGGGCGAATACGATCCCCAGACCATCGTCCTGTCCGGCACCAACACCGGCCGGGCAAGGAATCTGGCGAATCTGCTGGGGGCGGAGCTTCGGATCACCACCGACGGCAGCTTCGCGACCCTGACTCTGCCCGCGGGTACGGACATCCGGGCTGTCTACGCCAACGATGCCTACCGGGAACTGCTGCCGGAGCTGTCCGCGGACTATATGGCCAGGATCTCCGACCTGGAGGAGGAAGAGGAAGAAACCACCCAGGTCCGGCATCACACACGCCCCCGGTATCCTGTTTCGGACCCTGGCTTCGCGCACCAAAGCTACCTGGACTACCTGAACCTGGACAATGTGTGGCAGAGCTACCAGGGCAGCGGTGTCCTTGTGGCGGTCATCGATACGGGCATCGATACGGACCATCCGGAATTCGCCGGACGGATCAGTGAATACTCCTATAACGCCACCGATGACCACGTGGTCCGGGATCATGGCCTGTCCGTCATTGAGGACGTGGAGGGTCATGGCACTGCTGTGGCCGGTGTCATCGGCGCGGCTATGGATGGCTCCGGCACCGTGGGTGTGGCACCCGGGGTGGAGCTGCTGGTCATCAAGGCCGAGACTGACGGCAACGGCAATTTCCTGCGGACCTCCGACCTGGTTTTCGGCCTGTACTACGCCATTGAGCGGGGTGCCGATGTGGTCAATATGTCCTTCGGTACTTCCGTGAATGTCTTTGCCGACGCTGCCCGGCTTGCCTGGGACAGCGATATCATCTGTGTGGCTGCCGCGGGCAATGAAGCCACTACCACCCTGACCTATCCCGCCGCGGACCCCCTGGTCCTGGGCGTGGGTGCCCTGGCGGCGGATAGCTGGGAGCTGGCGGATTACTCCAACTACGGCGACAATGTGGACCTGGTAGCCCCGGGCACCGTTTATACCACCGGACTGAACGGCGGTTATGGCGCTAAGACCGGCACCTCTCTGGCTTCTCCCGTGGTGGCAGGAACCCTGGCCCTGCGGCTGACCGGCTATGGCTACGCTTCCCCGGACCAGGTCTGGGAGGACCTGTTTGCCTCCTGCCGGGATCTGGGCAGCCTGGGCGCGGATTGGCTCTACGGCTATGGCGCCGTGGATGCCAATGCCTTGGTCCTGGAAGAAAAGGGAACCGTTACCTTCAATATGCAGACCGACGAACTGGACGATCTGGAACAGATTTTCGTCCGTAATCATACCCTCCAGGCCATTCCGGAGCCGGAGCGGCTCTACGCGGTCTTCGACGGCTGGTACTATGACCCCCAGTGTACGGAAGAATACCAGTGGTACGCCGATGCGTTTACCTCGGACCTGACCCTGTATGCCAAATGGGCCAATGAGGATGACAGCGTTCCCTATACTTATGTGACTCTGGCCGACGGCACCGTGGAGATCCGGTCCTACACCGGCCACCGGCGCTACATCACCATCCCCGACGAGATCGACGGCAAGCCCGTCACCGCCATCGGCCTGGGCGCTTTCCAAAATGAGACCCGGCTCCGGGAGGTCCATCTGCCTCAGAATCTGAAAACCATTGGCGACATGGCCTTTGAGGGCTGCACGAATCTGGCCCAGATCCGGATCCCGGATACGGTGACCGCTATCGGTGCTGCTGCTTTCAAGGATAATACCCGGCTGAACACCGTGGCTTTCGGCAGCGGCAGCGCGTTGACCTCCATCGGGGGGTATGCCTTCGCCGGCTGCGCCAGTCTGGAACGGTTTGAACTGCCTGCCCGGTTGGAGCATATGGACGGTACGGCGCTGTTCGGTACTGTTTCTCTGGATTCTATCAGTGTTCGGTCCGGCAACCGGTTTTTCGCGGCACGGGACGGTGTTTTGTTCGACAAAACCGGCGCCGCCCTGGTGGCCTATCCCGCGGGCCGGAGCGGCAGCTATACGGTGCCCGATTCGGTGCGGACCGTGGGCATCTGCGCCTTCGGCTATACCCGGGCTGCCAATGTGGACCTGAACCGGGTCCGGACCCTGGGGGACAGCGCGTTTGCCAACAGCGCCCTGGAAACCCTGACCGTTGCCGACAGCGTGACGGAAATGGGCGTGAGGGCCTTCTGCGGCAGCGCCGGATTGAAGCAGGTGACCCTGGGTAAGGGTCTGCAGGCAGTCAGCGGCGAGGCCTTCAGGCTGTGTACCGCCCTGGAGCAGATCCAAATCCCCGAAACGGTTACCCAAATCGGCAGTGCCGCCTTCCAGGCCTGCGCTTCCCTGAAAACGGTGACCTTCGCTGAGAATAGCACCCTGGCCTATATCGGCAGCGATGCCTTCAGCGGGACCGGCCTGGAAAGCATCCGTCTTCCCGCCAGCCTGGCGGTCATCAGCGATGGGGCGTTCCAGGGCAACTATGCCCTGACGGAAGTGACCTTTGAAACGGGCAGCGTCCTGACCGCCATTGGCAGCGAGGCTTTCCGGGAGACTCCGGCACTGACGGACATCTCCCTGCCCGCGGGCCTGGGCACTCTGGGCCATTACGCCTTCTGCGGCAGCGGTCTGACCGCCGTGACGGTGCCCGCTTCTGTGGAACGGCTGGGCGACGGCGTTTTCGCTGACTGCCATGACCTGACTGCCATCACCGTGGAGGCCGGAAATCAAAACTACGTCAGCACGGACGGCGTGGTCTATACTTCCGACAAGACCAGCCTGGTCAATTACCCCGCGGGCAAGCCGGATACCTGGTTCTCCGTCCCCAATACGGTGACCGCCGTTTCCAACGCCGCCTTCTTCGGCAGCCGAAACCTGACCTGGGTGGAAATCCCCGGCTCCGTAAAGACCGTTGGAGAATACGGCTTCTACGACTGCCGGAATGTGACAACATATACCCTGAACGAAGGTCTGGAGGAGATCGGCAGCTACAGCTTCTCTCGGAACACGGCCCTGAACTGGCTGGATATCCCCGCCTCCGTGACCCAGATCAACCGCTTCGCTTTCGCGGAAAACAACTACCTGTATCAAATCCATATCCCCGATGACACTGCCATGACCCGGCTGGGCTACGCCGCCTTCGCGAATACGGGCCTGGCGGAATTCCGGGTCCCCGCCAATGTGACCACTATGGCCCAGGGTGTCTTTGAGGACTGCCCCAACCTGTATAACATCACCTTCGCCGCCGGAAGCAAGCTGGATATTCTCTCCGCCTACACCTTTGACGGCTGTGCGAACCTGAGCAAGATCATCTTCGAGCCCGGCAGCGCCCTGACCACCGTCGCTGCCCACGGCTTCGAGGGGATGAGCAAGCTCCGGCAGGTGGATTTCGGCGATGCCGAAGTAACGGAAATCGGTAACTATGCCTTCCGGTTCTGCGAAAACCTTCAGACCCTGGAGGTGCCGGATACTCTGGTGAACATCGGCCGGTTCGCTTTCTACGGCTGTGAAAGCCTGGAAAGTCTGACCCTGCCGGAAAACCTGGAGCACATCGGCAGCTTTGCTTTCTACGGAGCGGACAAGCTGAACCTGTACTTCGCCTCCGACTTCCTGCCGTTGTATCTGGATGAAAACTGGGACGACGGTCTGAACAGCTACCATGTGGGCGTGAGCCGGGTCCTGACCCAGGGTGACTGGAAATACGCCCTGCTGAACAGCGGCAAGGTGTCCATCATCGAATACCTGGGCAGCGACACCACAGTGGATCTGACGGCTCTGAATCTGGGGGAGGACATTGTGGGCATCGGCGGTCATGCCTTCGCGGACAGCGCAGTGACCCGGGTGATCCTGCCCGATTCCCTGACCACCATCCAGGCGTTCGCCTTCTCGGGCAGCGCGCTGGAAAGCGTCTCCATCCCGGCAAATGTGGAATTTGTCGGCCGCAGCGCCTTTGAAAACACCCCCCTGACCAATCTGACCTTTGCGCAGGGCTGTGCCCTGCGGGTCCTGGAACAGGATGCCTTTGCGGGCACCGAAAATCTGACGGAGATCACCTTGCCCCGGAGCCTGACCGTTCTGGGCAGCCGGGCATTCCGGGAAAGCGGTGTGAAGACCGTGACCTTCGAGCCGGGCATTGCATTGAAGACCATCCCCGCAGAGGCCTTCGCGGGCAGCGGCCTGGCTGCGGTGGTGATCCCGGACAGCGTGACCCGCATCGACGACGGTGCCTTCCGGGACTGCCGGAGCCTGACCTCGGTGACTCTGGGGGCAGGGGAGGACCTGTACATTGGGTCCAACGCGTTCTATAACACGGCCCTGACCACCGTGGATATCCCGGCCAACGTGGCCTACATCGGCGAATACGCCTTTGTGGGCCTGGAAAAGCTGGAAAGCTTTACGGTCAGCGCCGACAATGCCTGGTACAAGGCGGAGGACGGCCTGCTCATGAGCAAGGACGGGCGGAAGCTGATCGCGGTGCCCGGGAACCGGACGGGAAGCCTGACAGTGCCCCAGTCCGTGGAGGTCATCGGCTTCGGTGCCTTTGAAAACAGCAAGCTCAGCAGCGTCACCTTCCCGGCGGATTGCAACATCCTGACTCTGGGCTACCGGGCCTTCTACGGTGCCAAGAACCTGCGGCAGATCACCGTTCCCGCCTCCGTGGTGTCCATCGACTACTACGCCTTTGCCACCTGCGAGAATCTGGAAAAGGTGATCTTCGCGGAAGGAAGCCGGCTGACAGGCGTGTACGAGGGCGCGTTCTACGGCTGCGGCAAGCTCAGCGCCATCACCCTGCCGGATACCGTTGTGGAGATCTCGGAGTTTGCCTTCTATGGCTGCACCTCCCTGGACCGGATCCCGGTCAGCGGGACCTCCGCGTTGAAGGGTATCTATGACTACGCCTTCGCCTATTCGGGAATCACGGATCTGATGATCCCGGAAACGGTCACCGACATCGGTGAGTATGCCTTTATGGGAATCCGGGCCAGGACGATCACCGTGCCGGATACCAACAAGAAGGAGCTGGTCATCGGCCTGGGCGCTTTCGCCAACTGCGGCGAGCTGGAGGAGATCACCCTGCCCTTTATCGGCGCCAGCTTCGAGGACCCGGATATCACCTGGGCGGGCTATATCTTCGGTGCCGGCGGCTTCCAGGCCAACGCTGCCTATACCCCTGCCGGTCTGAAAACCATCACCGTCACCGAGGGCATTACGCAGGTGCCGGAGTGGGCGTTCTATCAGATGGATACCCTGGAGCGGATCAACCTGCCTCACAGCATCATCACGGTGAATCGGCAGGCTTTTGATGGTACCTCTGCCATCTATGAGCTGACCAATGATATCCAGTTCCCCAGAATTGAGGAAGAACCCTATTACTACAACAATTCTTTTGGAACCGGCCTTTCCGGCACCCTGCGGATTGCCGACGGCGTGAAGACGATCCCCGGTTATGCCTTCGGATGGACAAATCTGACGGAAGTGATTCTGCCGGACTCGGTGACCGTAATTGAAGAGAACGCCTTCTCGTATTCTGAGCGGCTGCAAAAAATCAATATTCCCGATGGCGTAACCCATATCGGTGCCTGGGCGTTCTACAACACCGACCTCAAGAGTGTTGTGATTCCCGACGGCGTGTGTGAAATCAACGACTATGCCTTTGGCGGTTGTTCCAAAATGGAAGACCTGACGATTGGTTCCAATGTTACAAGAATCGGAAGAGGCGCGTTCACCGGCTGCGCGTTGCTGAAGTCCATCGAATTGCCGGACAGTGTGGTTTCTGTAGACGACTACGCTTTCGATGGCTGTGACAGCCTGATGGAACTGACCCTGGGCAAGAACCTGACGGAACTGAGCAGCGAAGCAATGCCTTATATCATGAACCTTCAGGTGATTCATAACCGCAGTAATCTGGTGCTGATTCCCGGCAGCGATGATTACGGCGATATGACCAGAAATGTAAAGGTCGTGTATAACGCGGACGGTTCTGCGGCATACCTGGACGAGGCCTCCGGCTTTGCCCTGGTGGATACGGCCGACGGTTTCCGGTTCACTTATGAGTACGGCGGCTATACCCTGGTGGACTACATGGGTGACGAAGAAACCGTTACACTGCCCCTGACCGTCAACGGAAGCGAATACTCCATTTGGAACTTGAACGGCATCAAGCACCTGATCATTCCTGAGGGCTTTACCCATATTGGCGACAATGCTTTTGTTGGTCCGGCTCAATATGGAAGCGGAAACAGTGTTTTGGAGAGTGTGGTCATTCCGGATACGGTAACTTATATTGGGAGCAATGCGTTTACATACTGCGATCAGCTCCGCAGCGTAACCATTCCGGACAGTGTCACGGAAATCGGACCCTTTGCGTTCAGCTTCTGCAGCAGTCTGGAAAGCATGGTGCTGCCCAACGGCATCCGGCAGCTTGACATGGGTATCTTTATGCACTGTACCAGTCTCCGGGAAATCGTCATTCCGGACAGCGTACAGTATATCTACGGCGATGTGTTTTACGACTGTACCTCCCTTTCCTATGCCTATATTCCCGCACGGGTGGAAATGATTGAGTCCACGGCGTTTGCCGGCTGCACCAAACTGACCCATTTGGATATCGCCCCCGGCAATGTCCAGTTCCGGGAGGAAAACGGCATCCTTTACAACCGGGATATGACCGAACTGTTCTATGTCTATCCCACGGTCAGCGGAGAAGTCCGGCTGCCGGATACCCTGGTCAGCCTGCCCAACTATGCTTTCAACGGCAGAACGGGAATCACTTCCGTGGTGATTCCTGAGGGCATCACCGAAATTCCCGGTGCGGCTTTCATGGGCTGTACGGCCCTGACCTCCGTGACGGTTCCCTCTACCGTGACAACGATCGGCTGGGAAGCCTTCCGGGATTGCACCGCGCTGGAAGAGCTTGTATTGCCTCAGGGAATGGAGCAGATCAGTGACTATGCGTTCGTCAACTGCGCCGCTCTGGAGAAAATCAATCTGCCGGATACGCTTACCTACCTGGGCAGTTGTGCGTTTGAAAAATGTGTGTCCCTGAAGGAAATTGAATTGCCCGATTCCCTGACAGCCATTGGCGGCCGCACATTTTCGGAATGTACCGCTCTGATCCGGGTAACCTTGCCGGAGAATATCACCGTAATTCCGGGCGATATGTTCAACGGATGCTCCAGCCTGAAGGATGTGCGGATTCCCGACAGCGTTACCGAAATTGGTGACGGAGCGTTCTATTACTGCTCCGGTTTGGAAACCGTTCATATTCCCGAAAGCGTGACCCGTATCCCCGCGAATGCCTTTGGCTGGTGTACCGGCCTGCGGGATGTGGTAATTCCTGATTCCGTTACCGCCATTGGGGATTATGCTTTCTACAACTGCCGCGCCCTGTCCGAAATTGTTGTGCCCGATTCCGTTACGGAACTGGGCGAGGAAGTGTTCCATATGTGCCATGGCCTGCAGAAGGCCACCATCGGCAACGGTGTGACCCGGATTCCCCGGCAGACCTTCACCCAGTGCTTTGCCCTGGTGGAACTGACTCTGGGTACGGGTATCACCGAATTCGACAGCGAATATACCAGCGATTGCAGAAACCTGCGGGTGATCCATAACAACAGCTCCCTGGACCTGACTCCCGGCAGCGAGGATTACAGCGGCATTGCGCTGAACGCCAAGAAAATCCTCAATGCCGACGGCTCTGTGGAATACGCTCCCGGATACGAGGGCTATGCGTTCTTGGATACCCCCGAGGGCTACCGCTTTGCCCTGGAGAATGGAGAATATGTGCTGCTTGGCTACCTGGGCACGGAAGAATACCTGACGCTCCCCACAACCGTTAACGGAGAACCCTACCGAATCGCCTCCATGGGCGGCATGACCCACGTGACAGTGCCTCTTGGCATCAAGTCCATCGATTCAGGGGCAGCTTACTCTAACGGTACCATTAAGAGCCTGGTGGTGGAGGGTGACACAATCATCGGAGCCCAAGCCTTCGATATGTGCCAAAATCTGGAGCGGATTTCCCTGGGTAAGGGAACCTGGATTGAAGGCTCTGCTTTCGGTTTTACACAGAGACTGAAAGAAGTATACCTGGATCCTGACATTGCCTATCTGGGCGGTTCGGTTTTCCAATATTCTTTGGTTATGGAACTGGAGGAATTCTGGCGTGATGGATGCCTGTTCATTGGCAACCATCTGATCTGGGTAAACGAGGATGTGGAGTTCCTGGATTGGGAATTCGGTGGAGTGATGGACACTTGGGCTTTGGACCAGGCATTTTCTCTGAAACAGGTTACTGCCGGCGGCAATCTGGAGGCTGTGTTCGCGAGACTGACCAACCTGGAGACCATGATCCTGGTGGATGACAGCATGGAGATGTTCTGCGATTATTTTGGGTGGTCCAGTGTGCCCCAGACGCTGAAGAATGTGGTCATTCAGGAGGGGGTGGATATCCGCAGCGATAGGGCATTTGAAGAGATCTGCGATGTAACCATTTTTGTGGAAGCGGAATGGATCGATTCCGGCGCGGTATGGGATGTATCCTTCCCCGGTTGGAACAACGGCAACCGGGTCTACTACGGCGATGAGTGGTCCACGGTCTGCTTCTACGACGTGGACGGCAATCTCATCAGCCGGGAATTCGTCCTGAACCATCAGGTGGTCCGCCAGCCCTACTACGCCATCCCCGCTGACGAGCGGTACGGGTACAACCTGGTGGGCTGGGACATCGACGGTGACGGCATGGCTGACCATATCCCCGCTACCACCTCCGTGGACCTTCACGCCCACCCCGTGGTGGAAATCTCTGACCGGAAGTACACCGTCACCTTCTACGATAAGGACGGCCGGACCCCCATCTACGTCCAGCACGTGGCCTGGGGCCATACCGCGTCCCTGCCCCAGGACCCCACCAAGACCGGCTACTCCTTCCTGGGCTGGTCTGTGGATGTGGAGAATCTGACGGTCACCGCCGATACCGCCGTCTACTCCCGGTGGGAGCATACCGGCGACGGCCATACCTACGGCGAGGGCACCTATGTGGCCCCCACCTGCACCGAGCCCGGCGGCATCCGCCATACCTGCACCGCCTGCGGCGAATGGTACCTGGCCACTTATGAGGCAGCTACCGGCCACAGCTACCGTACCAGCACGGTTCCCGGCTGCGAGGAGGAAGGCTATGACCTGCATACCTGTACCGCCTGCGGCCACAGCTACCGGGACAATTACACCGAGGCCCAGGGCCATGCCTATGGCGGCTGGATCCAGACCCAGGCTCCCACCTGCTCCGCCGTGGGCAAGGAATCCCGGACCTGCGGCCACTGCGGCCGAAAGCAGACCCGGGAGGTCCCGGCCCTGCCCCACGCGGACACGGGCACCGTGACCCGGGAGCCTACCTGCACCGAGTCCGGTGAGATCACCTACCGCTGCGGCGACTGCGGCGCGACCTACACAGCGGAGCTGCCCCCGGTGCCCCACCGCTATGAGCGGAAGGAAGTGCCCGCGGATGTCCTGGAAAAGCTGAAGGAACAGCTCCTGAACTTCCTGTGGGGCCATGACGGCGATGTGGGTTACTACTTCGTCTGTGCCGACTGCGGAACGGTCTGCACCGTGGAGGAAGCGGGCAGCGTCCAGTCTGCCACGGAGGATGCGGACTGCACCCATACGGATGGGGAATGGACCGTGGCCGTGGAGGAAGCCGATGGCCAGCCCGGTATTCTGTGGCGGGTCTGCGGCCTGTGCGGCAAGGCGCTGGAAGCCCGGACCTACACGGGGGTTCCCTGTGTCCACCAGTGGGGACTCTGGGAGACGGTGAAGCCGCCTACCCGGGAGGAGCCCGGTGAAAGACAGCGGACCTGTACCCTCTGCGGTGCCGTCGAGACTGGGGAGATCCCGGTTCTGGATTTCCGCTACGGCGACTGCAATGCCGACGGCTTCATCAACGGCAAGGACCTGATCCTGCTGCGCCAGAGCCTGGCGGGCTGGGACGTGGAAGTGGACATGGATGCCACGGACTGCAACGCCGATGGCAAGATCAACGGCAAGGACCTGATCCTGCTGCGCCAGCACCTGGCCGGCTGGGATGTGGCCCTGGGATAATCAAACAGCAAGGCCGGAGCAACCGCTCCGGCCTTCAGATTGTCGATAACCATAACGCTAGGGGCGTGTATCGCACGTCCGGCGGTATAATTAAAGAAACTTCTGATGTTTTTCGGCGAATTCGAAACTTTTTAAGGCGGACGACCAATGGCTGCCCCTGCGAAACAGGACTTGTTTGACAGGCTGACGTTTCTGTTTCGCGGGGAGGGACCCGGAAAAAGAAAAATTTTTCAAAAAACCTGTAACGTTTTCGCTTCCGTTTCGTCCTAATAAGCAGAAACGCAAATCGTGACGAACCGGAAAGGAGCGTATTTATGGAAGACAGACAATTGGAAATCCAGGAATGCCGGCGGGAGCTGCAATCGCTGACCCGTCAGGTCGATGCCCTGTCCGTCCGGCTGGACCGGCTGGAAGGGAAGGCTGCCCCGGCCCCAAAGAAGCCGGCTGCGGCCCCTGCGGCAGAGGTGCCCAGCCAGGCGGTCCGGCCTGCCCCGGCACAAAAGGAGCCCCCTCAGACGGACCGGTCCAACCTGGAGGGCCTGGTGGGCAAGAACCTCTTCGCCGTGCTGGCATCGGTGCTGGTGCTGCTGGGTGTGGGTGTGTTCATCTCCACCATCTACGAGCATATTCCCGAGATGGTGAAAATCGGTGCCATCTATCTCTTCGGCTTCGCCCTGCTGGGGGGCGGCCTGGCGGTGTACCGGCGCAACGGCAATAAATTCTGGCTGGGCGTGGCGAGCTGCGGCCTGGCGGAGCTGCTGGTGTCCGTCATTACCTCCCACAGCTATTTCCAGGTGCTGAGCCTGCCCTGGACCTTCGCCCTGATCCTGGTGTGGATCCTGGGCTCCTTCTGGCTGACCCGGTTCCAGCCCACAGTGTTCAAGACCATCGGCTACTGCGGCCTGATCATCTCCATGCTCCTGGGCCTGAGCCTGGTGGGCCGGAATGACACGGCTATTTACATGACGCTGTTCGGTTCCTTCGTGGCGCTGGCGGTGTTCTTCATGGTCACCCACCGGGACCTGGTGAAGCTGAATACGGCCCTGGCCCTGTGCAGCGTGATCGCTTTGACCATGTTCCAGAGCATGGGCCGGTATCTGCCGGAGTATCTGGACTGGCTGCCGCCCGCGCTGATCCTGACTGCCCTGGGAGCCTTCCATGGGGCCTATCTGGCGGTGAGCAAGCTCCATCCCAAGGCCTACCCCTTCTTCGCGGCTCTGACTCTGTGGATCGGCACCATATACCTGGGCCGGGTGGATCTGAGCCTTTCCGTGCCGGTGACCCTGGCGCTGATCCTGGCGCTGTGGTTCCTGAGCCAGCGGAGCACCCTGGAGCTGCTGCCCCGGCTTTGCTACATTCTCATGGCCGGGCTGTTCCTGGTCAACACCGGCGTTACGTGCCGGTATGGGAAAGATTACCTGCAGATTTGGTTCCTGCTGGCGGCACTGGCCTGCTTCGCCCTGTACTGGCTGACCCGGCAGCGGGATGTGGCCTGGCTGGGCCTGGTGGCTTACGGGGTCCTGTGCCTGGTCCGGGAAGTCAGCGATCCCTGGACCCCCTGGACCGTTCTGGGAGCCCTGGGCTTCTTCGCTCTGTATTCCAGCCCCCTGGTCCGGGAGGATAAGCCCCTGCGGGGCGGCTGGTATCTGCTGACCCTGGCGGCAAGCTGGCTGATGATGTCCTGGATCCGGGGAAAGATCTATGAGGGCGGCAGAAATATCGGAGAGCTGATCGAACTGAGCAACTGCGTATACTGCACGGTCCTGGCAGTGGTGAATACGGCCTATCTGCACCTGTGCCTGCGGGATCAGCAAAAGATCCTGCGCATTGACCTGCGGAGCGTGGCGGTGATGATCCCCCAGGTCCTGCTGATCCTAAGCTGCCTGGGCTATGTGGACAGCAGCCGCTGGTATGTGTGCCTGATGGGCGTGGCAGCGTCCCTGCTGACCGTGACCTACAGCCTGTATTACAGCCTGAAGACCCGGGGCGCGGACAAACACCTGATGATCTGGCAGTTCGCGAAGTTCACCCTCTACTGCTGCTATGTGCTGTGGGCCCTGGAGAGCCCGGATATCCTGCTGAACATCAGCCTGCTGGTCATTGCCATTGCCGCCATCATCCTGGGCTTCCGGCTGGGCCACAAGTCCGTGCGGATCTACGGCCTGGTGCTGAGCCTGGTGGATGTGGTGGGCCTGGTGCTGTTCAACATCGATTTCTCCGACTCCCTGCAATTGGCCGGCGGTATCGTCCTGTGCGGTGCCCTGTGCTTCGTTATCAGCTTTATCTACTCCCGCATTTCCCGCACTGCCTTGAATAAGGACGCGGCATAATCGCGAATCAATAAAAAGCAGCGGCAGCCATTTGGTTGCCGCTGGGTTTATTTCTTGGGGTAGGGGAGCTTCGTGGCGGTTCGACAAAGAAGATAATCTATACTGACATTGTAGAAATCCGCCAGAATATGAAGCGCGGAGACGGGAATGTTGAGCCTGCCCAATTCGTAATCCGAATAGGTGGTCTGATGGATATTCAGCAAGTCCGCCAGTTGTTTTTGTTTCAGGTCCCGGTCCTCCCGAAGGTCGCGCAAACGGTTTTCGTGCATAATCATCACCCGTTGATATTATGCAGTAAGGGGAAAACCCTTATTGCGTTTTAAGGGAATATCCCTTAAAATAGAGGTGAAAGGAGTGATAACCGTGAAACAACCCCGAAGCAACCCTTTGGCTCGGATCCGGCAGAACCCGTTGGAGGACGAAACCCGCCGGGCATTGCTTTTGGAATATGAAGCAGCAAACCAAAGACTTGTGGAGCTGCTCCCGTTGATGCCGCCGGAGCAGCGGGATGCTGTGATGGACTACATTGGTGTAATGGGGGAGCTGCACCGAAGGGGCTTGGCGCTGGAGTCTGGGGAGTAGCGTCCCACAGAACCAGGTCGCAAAAGTATGTCATTCCGAGGGCACGAATGTGGTATAATGTTTTTGGACAACTCACGAAATGACAAAAGGAGAGATCGAGATGCCCAAAGGCGAGAGAAAAAAGTATACCAAGGAGTTCAAACTCAGTGCGGTGTATCTGATGCTGAG
>JAFVWL010000120.1 GCA_017501695.1 Oscillospiraceae bacterium | reverse complement strand
GGGCTTTGGGCGAATCTTTCGCCCCATAAATGCGTTTTGAAAACGCCACAATACACAAAGTATTCTGCCGTTTTCAAAACTTTTTCTGAGCCGAAATCTTCTGCCCAAATCACCAAAAAATAGTTTTTAGAGGTTGCCTAGAGGTGCCAAATAGCTTACTCCCGCATAATGCGGCGGCGGGCGATGTTGATGGGACCCTCCTGCATATGGTTGATCCAGGCCAGGCTCTTGCCGCAGCCGTAGGCCACGCAGGAATCGGGATCGTCGGCCAGGGTGCACTGGACACCGGTGCGGCCCTGCAGAAGCTGATCCATGCCCCAGATCTGACTGCATCCGCCGGTGAGGGTGATGCCGTTCTCGTAGATATCACTGACCAGCTCCGGAGAGGTTTCTTCCAGTACCGCCAGGACCTCGTCGGTGATCTGCCGGGCCGGACGCAGCAGCACTTCCCGGATCTCCGAGTCATTCAGTACGATCTCCTCGGGACGTCCGGTTTTGATGTTCCGGCCCCGGACCGCCATGGTGGCGGGCTCGCCCCGGGGGACCACGCTGCCGATGGTGCGCTTGATGTCCTCTGCCGTGGACTGGCCGATGACCACCTCGTGTCTCCGGCGCACATGGCGGGCAATGGCTTCGTCAAAGGCCTCGCCGGCGATCTTGATGGAGGAGGATACGGCAACACCGTTGAGGGTCAGCACCGCGATGTCTGTGGTGCCGCCGCCGATATCCACGATCATGTGGCCCCGGGGGCCCTTGATGTCCAGACCCGCGCCCAGGGCTGCGGCCAGAGGCTCCTCGATCAGATAGACCCGGCGGGCACCGGCTTCAATGGCGGCGTTGATCACGGTCCGTTCTTCTACCTCAGTGACACCGCTGGGGACGCAGATAACGATTCGGGGCTTGGGGGTAAACATATTGGTCTTCACCGCTTTGTGGAGCAGCTCCTGGAGCATCCGCACGGTCATCTCGTGGTCGGAAATGATGCCGCCCTTCACAGGCTGCATAGCCACCACATTGCCGGGAGTCCGGCCCAGCATATTCCGGGCGGCGGAGCCTACCTGCAGGATCTTGCCCGTGTTCTTGTCCACGGCGACCACCGCGGGTTCCCGAACTACGATGCCCTTGCCGGCGGCATAAATCAAAACATTGGCTGTACCCAGATCCACGCCCAGGTCGTTGGAAAATAATGCCATAAATTCACCTACTGTTTGGTTTATTCTTCTGTTCGTTGTCGGATGCCGCTACCGCGGCGCAGGTTACTTCCGCCGCGCCTGCGGTCAGCAGGACCCGGGCGGCTTCGCTGGCGGTGGCGCCGCTGGTGATGATGTCATCCAGAAGCAGCACCCGCTTGCCCCGGAACCGCTCCGGTTCCACAGCCCGGTAGACACACAGCACATTGGCCCGGCGCTCCGCGTGGCCGGTAATTCCCGATTGAGGCGGATTGTTGCGGATCTTGACCAGGGTCTGAGTCGCTTCCATGTCCAGCTCCCGGGCCACAGCCTGGGCCAGCAGTTCCACCTGGTCGTACCCGCGCTTAAACCGCCGCAGGCGGCTGATGGGGGTCCAGGTGAGGATGTCAAAGCCCATGGGATACTCCCGCAGGAGCTTCATGGCCAGCAGCCTTCCGTAGGGACCGGCGTAGCTCCGGCGGCCCGAAAATTTGTACCGAAGCAGACTTTTCCGCACACTCCCATTATAATACCACAGGGCGGTCCAGCTTGCAAGGAAAGGAATGGATCTTTTTGGCTTGGAAAAGTCGGAAATTTCCTTCCGGCATTCGTGGCACAGGTCCGCTTCCTCCTTTGCCAGTACCGATCTGCAAAGGACACATTTGGACGGGAACAGCAGTTCCCCGATTCGTTGCAGTATCATTGTTCTTTCCCCTGGAGCCGGAGCTTCAGCCCGGAGTACCGGCGGCCAATCTTGGCGTTCTGGGTCATGGCGGCCACGCATTCCTCCCGGCCCACGATGATCAGCAGCTCCCGGGCCCGGGTGATGGCGGTGTACAGGACGCTGCGGCTCAGCAGATAGGGAGAGCCGTTCCAGGCCGCCAGAATCACCGCCCGGTATTCACTGCCCTGACTCTTGTGGACGGTCATGGCATAGGCGGGCTCCAGCTCACCCAGCATGGTAAAATCGTAATCCGCTTCCCGGTCATCAAAAACCACGGTAAGGGTCTCCATGTCCGTGTTGATGGCGGTGACGGTACCGATGTCCCCGTTAAAGATGCCCGCTCCGATGGCGGAGCCGTCCAGCTTCTTCCACATTATATCATAGTTGTTCCGGATTTGCATTACCCGATCGCCCTCCCGGAAAGAAAATTCTCCGAATTGGCGTTCTTTTTTGGCAGGGGCAGGGGGATTCAGGCTGGATTGGAGCAGCATATTCAGGCTCCAGGTGCCCACGCCGCCCTTCCGGGTGGGGGTCAAAACCTGGATCTTATCGGCGGGAATGCCCATGTTTTTTGGCAGCCGCCGGGCGCAAAGATCCACAATGGTCTGGCTGACCTCCTGTTCGTTCCGGGCGGGGAGGAAGAAGAAGTCGCTCTTCCGGCTTCGCAGGTCCGGCAGTTCTCCGCGGTTGACCCGGTGGGCGTTCATAACGATGAGGCTTTCCTGAGCCTGCCGGAAGATCTCTGTCAGCCGCACCGCGGGCAGCGCACCGCTGCGGAGCATATCCCCGAAGGGAAAGCCCGGTCCCACGGGAGGAAGCTGGTCCGGATCACCCACCAGAATCAGCCGCCGGCCCTGGGGAATGGCCCGAAGCAGGCTGTGCAGAAGCTGAATATCCACCATGGACATTTCGTCCACAATAACGGCATCCGCCTTCAGGGGGTTGCTTTCATCCTTGGCGAAGAACATCAGCCCCGTGTGAGGGTCAATGCCCGCTTCCAGCAGCCGGTGAATGGTGGAGGCCTCCTGACCGGTGACCTCCGTCAGTCGCTTGGCAGCCCGGCCTGTGGGCGCCGCCAACATACACCGCAGCCCCATCTGATCGAACAGGTCCAGAATACCGTTAAGAAGGGTGGTCTTGCCGGTGCCGGGACCGCCGGTAATCAGCAGCAGACCGGAGGAAGCCGCTTCCCGGATGGCCTGCTCCTGCTGGGCGGAATACTGGAGTCCGCTGTCCCGGGCTGCGCTGCGGACCATGGCTTCCAGACGGTCCGGGGCAGGGAAGTGGTGCTTTCCGAATTCCAGCAGCCGCTGGGCAACCGTGGTCTCTGCTTCGTACAGCTCCGGCAGGTAGAGCACCGTAATGCCTGCCAGCCGGCTGCGGACCAGCCGCTGGGCATCCAGCAGCCGGTCCACGCCGCCGTGGACCGCTTCCTGCTCAACGCTGAGGAGCTGGGCTGTGGCGGCGGTGAGCTTGTCCTCCGGCAGGAAGCTGTGTCCCGCGGACAGGTTGTATTTCAGCTCGAACAGAAGACCCGCTTCGATCCGCCGGGGGTCGTCCCCGGCTACGCCCAGCTCAATGGCAAACCGGTCAACGGCCCCAAAGGGGGCATCCAGACCCTCGTCCATCAGCAGGTAGGGATCGTCGTACAGCAGATCCATGGTCTGCTCTCCGTAGAGCTTGTAGGTACGTACCGCCAATTCCGTAGGGAGATGATGCAGGGTGAAAAATTCCAGCAGTGCCCGCATGCCTACCTGATGCTGGTATTCCTCGCCGATAGCTTCGGCTTTGGCGGCGGAGATGCCCATGACCTCCGCCAGCCGCTGGGGCTCCCGTTCCATGACTATCAGGGTATTCTCCCCAAAATGATCCACGATCCGTGCCGCCATCCGGGGCCCGATGCCCTTGATGACCCGGCTGGACAAATAATTCAGGATTTCCGCGGCGGTCTGTGGCATGAGACGTTCCAGAAACTCCGCCTCAAATTGCTTGCCGTAGCTCTGGTGGGTACTCCATCGGCCGGTGACTATGAGCCGCTCCCCCACAGTAGCCAGGGGAATGGTACCCACCACCGTCACAGCCTGACCGTCGGGACACCGCAGCCGCAAAACGGCATATCCGTTTTCATAATTCTGATACACCACGGCGCTGATGGCACCCTGGAGAATTTCCATTTCCATTTCCGTCAAAGTTCTCGCTCCAATTCCAATCTGGCAGGAAGGTCCTCCAGACCGCAGATTTCCAAATTCCCATCCGGATTAACCACAGGGCAGGGGACCCGGTTCCCGGTAACGATGAGCCGGCCCCGCAGCAGGCCCAGCTCCAAAAGCCACCGGCACCGGGCGATGACCGGTTCCGGATCCGTTTCCGGACACAGCAGGATCACCGTCACCCGGCCGCTGCCCGGCAGGAGCCATCCGAAGACCGCCCAGACCGCGCACAGCGCGCCCCAGGCCGCCAAAATGCTCAGCAAAATGCCGCCAATCATGCACTCACCTCGTTATAGGGTATGCGCCGGCAGCACAGGGCGTTCTGAATGATTGTATTTTACTACATTTTCCGGCAAATGAAAAGACCTTTAACCAAAACTTAGCCGGGTAATGTCCACGAAAAAAGGGAATACTGGATACAAAACGCCGGTTCTCCTTGTTATTTTGTAATGTTCACGGATTCCTCCGGTAAAGTTCATATTTTGTCCTTGAAACTCCCGGGATTTTCGTGTATAATAGCATGGATTTATGATGGGACGGAATTGGAAATGGAGTGCTTATGAAGGATTTGACGTTGCTGACCTGGCTGACCCAGCTTGGGCTCAGCGTGGCGGTGCCTCTGGGCGGATTTGTCTGGCTGGGTGTCTGGCTGCGGGACGGTTTGGGCTGGGGGGAATGGGCCTTCTGGGCCGGTCTGATCCTGGGCATTTACTGCGCCGTGGACGGTCTGCGGATCTCGCTGAAGAATCTTTCCCGTATTTCCGGACCCAGGAAGAAAAGCAAACCCCCTGTGGCCTTCAATGACCACGATTGATCCTTTGTGGAGGAATGTATGGATCCCCGAAAAGTTGTATTTCAGGAAACCGGCGTGGTTGCCCTGGGCGTGAGCCTGTGCGCCGCGGTCATGGTGGGCGTGTTCGCCCTTATGGGACTGTTTGACCTGTCCGTGGTGCTGGGTGCCCTGGTGGGCACGGTGCTGACGGTGGCGAATTTCTTTGTCATGGCCATCTGCGCCAGCCTGGCGGCAGATAAGGCGGCGGCTCAGGATGTGGCCGGAGCCAAAGCTCTGCTGAGTTGGTCCCAGACCGGCCGGTATGTGGTGCTGGGTCTGCTGCTGTTCGCCTGCGGAACCAGCGGATTCTTTAATCTCTTTGCCCTGGTGCTGCCTCTGGTCTTTGTGCAGCCTACCATCACCATCGCGGAATTTTTCAGAAAGTCAGGTGAAAAGAAGTCATGAATGTTAGTGTCGACGGCGCGTTTGTATATTTCACCATTCCCATCTTCGGCGGAATTCCCATCACCCAGACCACGGTGTCCTCTTTCCTGGTTACTGCCGGACTGATGATCCTCTGCCTGTATGTCAACCGGAATCTGAAGAAGCGGCCCGAGGGCTTCCAGGTCATCGTGGAGGAACTGGTCAAGATGCTCTATGATCTGGTTGGCAGTGCCATGGGCCAGCACAATCTCCATTGGGCACCTTTCATCGGCACCATTTTCCTCAGCAGTATCTGCGGCAGCCTCATTGGCCTCACCGGCTTCCTCCGGTCTGTCACCGCGGACCTGAGCTGTACCCTGGTCTGGTCCATTATGGTATCCGTGATCATCTGGTACAACAACATCAAAAACAATGGCTTTGTGGGCTGGCTCAAGGGCTTCACGGAGCCTGTGGCGGTCATGACCCCTATGAACATCGTCTCTGAGATCGCCCAGCCCGTATCCATGGCCTTCCGTCATTTCGGCAACGTGGCCGGCGGCGGTGTCATCACCTCCATCATCTACACGGCCTTCTCACTGGCCTCCGCCGCTCTGCTGGGTGCGATCGCCAATACAGGCTGGATCATGTGCGCCGTGCTTATGGCCGCGGGCGTGGCCCTGTGGATTCTGGGCATGAACAGCAAGAAGCTCCTGCACAAGATCCTGGGTGCCATTTGCTTTGTGCTGGGCCTGTTCGGCCTGCTTCAGGCCCTGGACATTCTCTCCGGTGTGCCCATCCTGGCCTTTGGTATCCCCGCGGTGCTGTCCATTTATTTCGACTTGTTCTCCGGCTTTGTCCAGGCTCTGGTCTTCAGCCTGCTGACCATGGTCTATGTGGCCGGCTCCTGCCCCGGACCGGAAGAGGTCCAGCCCGAGGCAGCCTGATCCATTCGTTAATTTAATAAAATTAAAATACAAACAACAATCTTAGGAGGAAACAATTATGGAATTCAACGCTTATTTTCTGAAGGCTTGCTGTGCCATCGGTGCCGGTTTGTGCATGGGCATCGGCGCTATCGGCCCCGCTATCGGTGAAGGTAATGCCGTCGGTAAGGCCCTGGAGGGCATGGCCCGTCAGCCCGAGACTGCCGATAACCTGCGTACCAACATGATCCTGGGCTGTGCCATTACCGAGACCACCGGTATCTACGCCCTGCTGATCTCCTTCCTGATCCTGTTCGCTACCGGCGTGTAATCCTCTCTCGGCAAGAAATCCACAAGAGAGGAGCGACGTAAGTGTTTCAAAGTTTTATTGGTGTCGATTTCTGGACCGCCCTGTTTGTGCTGCTGAACACCCTGGCGCTGTTCTTCGTGGCCAAGAAGTTCCTGTTCGTGCCGGTGAAGGATCTCATCGATTCCCGCCAGCGGGAAGTGGATGAAATGTACGCCACCGCCGGTAAGGCCAAGGAGGATGCTCTGGCCATGCAGGCGGAATACCGGCAGAAGCTTTCCGCCGCCCAGGCGACCTCCGAACGGCTGGTGAAGGAGGCCGTTGCCCGGGGTCAGAACCGGGAGGAGGAGATCATCCGTCAGGCCAACGCGGAAGCTGCCGCCATTATGGACAAGGCTGCCGCCGATATCGCCCAGGAAAAGAAGAAGGCCATCAACGACGCCAAGGACGAAATTTCCGGCCTGGCACTGGCCATCGCCGGCAAGGTGGTGGGCCGGGAGCTGACCGTCTCCGATCAGAGCGCCCTGGTGGACCGGTTCATCAACGAATTGGGTGACCAGGTATGACCCAGATCGGAAATGTTTACGGTGAGGCCCTGTATACCCTGGCCCGGGACGAGCGCCTGGAGCAGACCATTCTGGAACAGATCAAGGTCCTGGATCAGAGCTTTTCTCAGGAACCGGATTTCCTGAAGCTGCTGTCCGCCCCCAACCTGACCAAGGAGGAGCGCTGCGGCATCATTGACCAGTGCTTCCGGGGCAAGGTCCACACCTATGTTTGCAGCTTCCTGAAGCTGTTGACGGAGAAGGGCTATATCCGCCGCTTCCCCGAATGTGTCCAGGTCTACCGCCGGCTTTATAACGAGGACCACGGGATCCTGTGCGTCACCGCGGTCACCGCCGTGGCACTGACCAAGGTCCAGGAGACCAAGCTCTGCGCCAAGCTGGCCGGACTCACCGGCAAGATCATCGACCTTACCAACCGGGTGGATCCGTCGTGCATCGGCGGTGTGCGCCTGGATTACGACGGCAAGCGCCTGGATGATACCGTGTCCCACCGTTTGGACGCGGTCCGGGCTATGCTGAAAAACACCGTGCTGTGATGCACAGTTGCAGAAAGCAGGAATCGTATGGAATTAAGACCCGAAGAAATTACAAAAATCATCCGTAGTCAGATCAAGAACTACGAGAATAAGATCGAACAGAGCGAGACCGGCGTGGTCATCCTGGTGGGTGACGGCATCGCCAAGGCCTCCGGCCTGGACAAGTGCATGGCCGGCGAGCTGGTGGAATTCCCCAACGGCTCCTACGGCATGGCTCAGAACCTGGAAGAGGACACGGTGTCTCTGGTTATCCTGGGTACCGACCAGGGCATCAAGGAAGGCGATATTGTCAAGCGCACCGGCCGTGTTGTGTCCGTCCCTGTGGGCCAGGGCCTGATTGGCCGTGTTGTCAACGCCCTGGGCGAGCCCATTGACGGCAAGGGCGCTATCGTGGCTGAGGGCTACCGCCCCATTGAGATGCCCGCACCCGGCATCATTGACCGCCAGCACGTGGATACCCCCCTGCAGACTGGCATCAAGGCCATCGACTCCATGATCCCCATTGGCAAGGGTCAGCGTGAGCTGATCATTGGCGACCGCCAGACCGGTAAGACCACCATCGCCACCGATACCATCCTGAACCAGAAGGGCAAGGATGTGATCTGCATCTATGTGGCCATCGGCCAGAAGCGGTCCACCGTGGCTCAAGTGGTGGAGAACCTGACCCTGGGCGGTGCCATGGATTACACCATCGTGGTGTCCGCCACCGCTTCCGAGCTGGCTCCCATGCAGTATATCGCTCCCTACACCGGCTGCACCATGGGTGAGCACTTTATGCACCAGGGCAAGGATGTGCTGGTCATTTATGATGACCTGAGTAAGCATGCCGTGGCCTACCGTGCCATCTCCCTGCTGATCCGCCGTCCTCCCGGACGGGAAGCTTACCCCGGCGACGTATTCTACCTTCACTCCAGACTGCTGGAGCGGGCAGCCCGGATGTCCGACAAGAAGGGCGGCGGCAGCCTGACGGCTCTGCCCATCATCGAGACCCAGGCCGGCGACGTTTCCGCCTACATTCCCACCAACGTTATCTCCATCACTGACGGCCAGATCTTCCTGGAAACCGAGCTGTTCAACGCCGGCGTTATGCCCGCCGTGAACCCCGGTATCTCTGTGTCCCGTGTCGGCGGCGATGCCCAGATCAAGGCCATGAAGAAGGTGGCCGGCTCCCTGAAGCTGCTGTACTCCCAGTACCGGGAACTCCAGAGCTTTGCCCAGTTCGGTTCCGATCTGGATGCGGATACCAAGGCAAGACTTGCCCTGGGTGAGCGGATCGTGGCGGTGCTGAAGCAGAAGAATAACGCTCCCGCGGAGGTTGCCCACCAGGTCTGCATCATCTACGCTGTTACCAATGGCTATTTGAACAACCTGACTGTGGAGCAGATCCCCGAGTTTGAGGCCCGTCTCAATGAATTCATGGAGAACAGCCAGTACAGCAAGGTCCTGACTGCCATCCGTACCACCGGTAAGCTGGAAAAGGATACCGAAGAGACCCTGAAGACCGCTCTTTCTGAGCTGCTGAAGGAATTCCAGCCCACCGAATAAGGAAGGAGGCACGTCATGGCTGG
This sequence comes from Oscillospiraceae bacterium, assembly GCA_017501695.1. Taxonomy (GTDB): domain Bacteria; phylum Bacillota; class Clostridia; order Oscillospirales; family Oscillospiraceae; genus Faecousia. The sequence continues at coordinate 7,721 of JAFVWL010000120.1, read as the reverse complement.
CGTTTCCACCAAGGAAATCAAAAACCGAATCAAAAGCATGGAGTCTACCCGGCAGATCACCAAGGCCATGGAAATGGTAGCCTCCTCCAAGCTTCGCCGGGCCCAGGCTCAGGTGCTGAACTCCCGGCCCTATTTTGAGATCCTCTATTCCACCATCAATGACATTGTGGATTCCAACCGGGATTTTTCCTCGGTATATCTGACCAAGCGTCCCGTGAAGAAGACCGCTTTCGTGGTCATCGCCGGTGACCGGGGTCTGGCCGGCGGCTATAACAGCAACATCCTGAAGCTGTGCCACAGCCAGATGGAGGGGAAGGACTGCGTGGTCCTGCCCGTGGGCAAGAAAGCAGTGGATTTTTTTCGGACCCGGAAGATGGAGCTGATGACCGAAACCTACAACGAGGCCGAGGACATCACCATCGGAGACTGCTTCTCCATTGCCAAGAGCCTGTGCAAGCAGTACAAGGCCGGTCAGATCGACGAAATCTTCATCGGCTATACCAATTTCGTCTCTGTTCTCTCCCAGACTCCCGCAACGCTCCGGCTGCTGCCCCTGCTCCGGCAAGATACCGGACGGGAGGGAGCCGTGTCCCAGGATATGGTCTATGAGCCCGACAGTGTGGAGGTCTTCGATGCCATTATCCCCGAGTATCTGGGCGGCGTGATCTACGGCGCTCTGTGCGAGAGCCGTGCCGCGGAGCAGGCAGCCCGACGGACCGCCATGGACTCCGCCACCAAGAACGCTGACGACATGATCGCGGACCTGAGCCTGAAGTTCAACCGGGCCCGCCAGGCTGCCATCACTCAGGAGATCACCGAGATCGTGGCAGGCTCCTGACCGAGTCCTTCGCACCGCAACCCTGCGGTAATTACAGTAATGTACAATGCATACCGCATGATGCATTTTCACAAAGGAGTTGAATCCTATGGCAAATAACAGAGGAACCGTGATCCAGGTCGTGGGTCCGGTTCTGGATATTCGTTTTGACGGCGACAGCCTGCCTGAGCTGCTCAGCGCCATTGAGATCCCCCACGGTGACCATACCATCGTGGCGGAGGTTGCCCAGCACATCGGCGACAATGTGGTCCGCTGCATCGCCATGTCCTCCACCGACGGCCTGCAGCGGGGTGTGGAAGCCATCGATACCGGTGCTTCCATCAGTGTTCCCGTGGGTGAGCAGTGCCTGGGCCGGGTGTTCAACCTGCTGGGTCAGCCCATCGACGAGGCCGGCCCTGTGGCCGCCTATGAGCGTTGGCCCATCCATCGTCCCGCTCCCGCCTATGAGGAGCAGCAGCCCGCTACCGAGATCCTGGAGACCGGCATCAAGGTCATCGACCTGATCTGCCCCTATGCCAAGGGTGGTAAGATCGGCCTGTTCGGCGGTGCCGGCGTGGGCAAGACCGTTCTGATCCAGGAGCTGATCTATAACATCGCCACTGCTCACAACGGTTACTCCGTCTTTACCGGTGTCGGTGAGCGTACCCGTGAGGGTAACGACCTGTACAACGAAATGACCGAGTCCGGCGTTATCTCCAAGACCGCCATGGTCTTCGGCCAGATGAACGAACCCCCCGGAGCCCGTATGCGTGTGGGCCTGTCCGGCCTGACCATGGCCGAGTATTTCCGGGATGTGAAGCATCAGGATGTGCTGCTGTTCATCGACAACATCTTCCGCTTCACCCAGGCCGGTTCCGAGGTTTCCGCTCTGCTGGGCCGTATGCCCTCCGCCGTCGGTTACCAGCCCACCCTGGCTACGGAAATGGGTGCCCTGCAGGAGCGTATCACCTCCACCAAGAACGGCTCCATCACCTCCGTACAGGCGGTCTATGTGCCCGCGGACGACCTGACGGACCCCGCTCCCGCCACCACCTTCGCCCACCTGGACGCCACCACGGTTCTGGACCGCGGCATCGCCTCCCTGGGCATTTATCCCGCCGTGGATCCTCTGGACTCTACCTCCCGGATCCTGTCCCCCGAAGTGGTGGGCAAGGAGCATTACGAGGTTGCCCGGAGCGTCCAGCAGATCCTCCAGCGGTATAAGGAGCTCCAGGACATCATCGCCATCATGGGTATGGACGAGCTGTCCGAGGAGGACAAAATCACCGTCAACCGTGCCCGTAAGGTCCAGCGGTTCCTGTCCCAGCCCTTCCATGTGGCGGAGCAGTTCACCGGCTACCAGGGCAAGTATGTACCCCTGAAGGATACCATCCGTTCCTTCAAGGAGATCATCGAGGGCAAGCACGACCACATTCCCGAATCCTACTTCCTCTTCGCCGGCTCCATTGACGAGGTCGTGGCGAAGTATGAAGGAGTGGTTGGCAAGTGAACAGCTTCCCCCTGAAGATCGTCACCCCCGACGGCCTGGCCTATGACGGACAGGCGGAGCAGCTTACGGTCCGGACCACCACCGGTGATATCGGCATCCTGGCGGGCCACATCAACTGTGTGGCTCCCCTGGGCATGGGTCCCTGTACCGTGATTGCTGAGGGTCAGCGGCGCACCGCTGCCTGCATCGGCGGTATGCTGTCCATGGTTGGCGGCAAGGCGACTCTGGTGTGTACCACTTTTGAGTGGGCGGACCAGATCGATGTGGAACGGGTTCTGGCATCTGAAAAGAAGGCTCAGAAGATTCTGTCCGACAAATCCTCCTCCGATACGGACATCCGCCTGGCGGAAGCCCGGCTGAAGCGGGCCCTGGTCCGCAAAAGCGTGGCTAATAGACCTATGTGATTCAAAGAGGATACCCTTCTTGGGTATCCTCTTTTGCTTAGCCGCTAATATCATATGAGCGGTGTCTGCCTCAGATTGACAAAGGTGCATCAAAAATGGTACAATTATAGTATCTGTTGAGAAAGGGCGGTTCACATGAAATACCTGCGGATTTTTTTGATTGCTCTGGGTTTATATCTGGCTGCAGGTCTGGTTATCGGGGTTGCCATGATGGAAACTCATATTGAACCCAGCCGCCCGGAGTATAGGCCACCTGAATATGCAAAAGTCCAGCCCATAGGGACCGTTCCAGCGGAATTTACGGAAATTGTGGAAAAGAATCTGTTTGAGAATGGAAGCACCTTTCGAGACCGGGTCCTGCGGTACTGGCTTACGGACACCGGGTACTTGATTCAGATGTATGATCTTCAGGGAAACCTGCTGATACAACACAACCGGCAGGTTGCGGATACCCACACCTATCATGTAAAAAGCTTGATTCCAACTGCTGACGGTGGCTTGCTGTATGTCTTAGGGTTTAACGATCACGAATTTTCGGATGGTACCTGGCAGAGCGATCTTGGTGTCAGTTCTACGGTGGTCAAACTGGACCGGGAGGGAAATGTGGAATGGGAGCGGAACCTGGATAATTTTACGGGATATATGTTCGATGATTGCCTGGAAACAGACAGCGGATTTTACTTCTTCGGCGAATTGGAAACTCCGGAAACCAAGAAACAGGGAATATATTCTCCTACGGATATCCACATTCTGAAGATGGACAAAACCGGTACTGTGCTGAAAACCCACATTATCGGTGGCAGTGATTATGATGATTTACAGGATGTCCGGCTGGAGAACGGAAATTTTGTGTTGTACTGCAATAGCCAGTCTGAAGATGGTGATTTCTATACTCCTGGTTTTTGGCTGTATACGCTGGATGAGAATCTGGAGCGCATTACATGGGGACCGACCCAGACCAGGGCCTTTGAAAAACTGGGTGAGGTGGATGGCCGCCGGGTCGATAGAGTTGATCCTCTGGTTAAGAATTGGGATGCCGGTTATGTGACCGGGGTTCTGGATTACGGTGATTTTATATTGATTATTTCCGTAAATACTACCGGGTATATCGAAACAGAACTCCAGGGAAATTGGTTTAGCGGCATTGTGCCCACAACCCAGGAAACCGTATATACTGCCTGTATGCCGGACGGAACCATCCTCTGGCGTACTGCTGTGGAAGCAGCAGAAACCGGATTGTTGATTATTCGATGATTGCCTGTAAGAGAGCAGCCACCCGCTGCTCTCTTAAATTATCCTTGACATACCTAGATGTTCGATGTATACTATACATAGATGGCCGAGGCATAAACCGACGTGTAAAGGAGGAACTGTATGAAAATCGAAAAAAGCTTATTGTCCGGAAGTACACCCCTGTTGGTCCTGTCACTGCTGAAGGATGGGGATAAGTACGGCTATGAAATGGTGGAGGAACTCGCCAAGCGGTCCGATAACACCTTTCAGCTCAAGGAGGGCACCCTGTACCCGCTGCTGCACACCCTGGAGCGGGAGCGGTATGTGACATCCTACACCAGCCAGACCCCCAGCGGTCGGGAGCGGAAATATTACCGCCTGACTGCCGATGGCCGTGCCCAGTTGGAATACAAGGAACAGGAGTGGAAGCTGTTTGCCAAGACCGTCAACGCGGTGCTTGGCTACGCGGGAATGTGAGGCGGCCTATGGACCGCCGGGATTTTGCCGCCTGGTGCAAGGCTGCCACAGGAAAGATCCGCTACGGCCCGGACCGGGAAGTGGTATCCAAAGAACTGCGGGACCATCTGGAGGATCGCTTCGATGCCCTGGTCGCCCAGGGCGTGCCGGAGGAAGAAGCGGCCCGCCAATCCCTGGAGGCCATGGGCAGTGCGGAGACCATTGCCCCCCAGCTCGCCGCTATCCACCGCCCTTGGCTTGGGTGGCTGGTCACTGCAGTGAAAATCGCGGCGATTCTTTCTGTGATCATTACAGCACTGTCCGTCCCACCTGTAATGATCTCCTATTTTACAGCCGTATTGAATGGAAATATCTATGTGGAATCCCATGAGAACCAAATATCCAGTACCTACGACATTCACCTGTCCCAGAATGTGGAGGGGTATGACGTGGTAATCGACCAAGTGAAACTCTCGAAACAGGCAGACAGACTGTATTTCCAGCTATGGGTTCGGTGGTTTCCGGGAATGCCCCGGTTCCTGGCAGATGATTATTTTTACGCAGTGGACAGCAACGGAAACATATATGCGTCCATGGATAGCAGGACACAGCTCTTTGACCGTAAAGCCGGAAGGTGGATCTCCAGCGGCGGCGGAAGCTCCGGAAGCTGCTATTTCCGAAATTCTCTGAGCCTGACGGAATTCGATACGACCGCCCAATGGGTGGAACTCCGTTACGATCGGGACGGCCGGGAGATCGCGCTCCGTATTGACCTGACAGGAGGTGAGCCGGTTGGATAACAGAAGAAAATATCGGAAACTATTGATCTATCTGCTGATTTCCGTGATTGCACTGTGTACCCTGTACTGGGTGTGGGAATTACCGTCCCTGACACCGGAAATGGCTCTGCGCCGCCAGGAAACGGGTCAACTCATTGGTCCTTCTCAAATTATCCTCAGGGAAACCGTGGACTATAACGACCATGATCGGATCATTCTGGGAGAAACGGACCATGGCTATGTCCTGTTTGAGTACAAAAACTGGCTGACCGAATGGGATGATGGAGATATGACATACATCGCCAAGGATGAAAACCGTCCGTTTTTCGTTCCGAACCGAGCCCGTGGACTGCCTTTCCAGGAAATCATCCCGGTCTATGTAATCCAGGAAAATCCGCAGGCCGCGATTGCCAGACTGACCCTGACCACGGAAAGCGAGAAATACGGCGATTACTGTCAAACTTACCGCTACGAAGCCCTAAGCACCCAGGGAACCCTGTTCCTGTTCAAGCTGGAAATAGTCCGGATGCAGCCAAAGCTGGCAGAATTCTGGACCTTGCGGCTCCAGCGGGATGAATCCGTGGGTTGGCCGATCTCTGGAGCTGCCATATTGGAACTTCTGGATCGGGACGGGAATCTGCTGGAAACCCATACCCTAAATTTCCCAACATTGACATAAGACAGTTGCTGTGGATAGGAGGTGACCTATGAATCGGAAGGACTTTGCCGCCTGGTGCAATGCCGCCACAGAAAAAATCCGCTACAGGCCGGACCGGGAAGTGGTATCCAAAGAACTGCGGGACCATCTGGAGGACCGATATGATGCCTTGATCGCCCAGGGCGTGCCGGAGGAAGAAGCGGCCCGGAAAGCCCTGGAGGCCATGGGCAGTGCGGAGACCATCGCACCCCAGCTCGCCGCCATCCACCGCCCCTGGCTGGGCTGGCTGTACACAGCGCTTAAAGTAATCGCAGTAATTACCTCATTGATTGCTGTGCTTATGTGGCTGCCGCATTATTTGACGATGATAAATATGCAGTATCATGGGGATCGGTTTGATAGTCTGCTTGCCAATGCAGAAAACGTTATCTATTTCGAAAGGCCGGAGATTACAGTCACCGTGGAAGGTTACCAGATCAGCATAGATGAGATCGCGGTAGCATCCGATGACCGCTTTTACTTTGTAATGAAAATTTGCGAGTGGCCATGGCAGGACAAATTTCAGGCCTGGGGAGATTTTTGGGCTGTGGACAGTTTGGGAAACCATTATTATTCACGTAACACTCCGGTGTCCATTGATATATCGCGAATTGCCGATTACGGAATGTCCGGCACAAAGGGAATAAGCTTTTACCATATGGTATTGCTGCCTTTTGACAGTGATGCGGAATGGGTTGATCTGTGCTACGACAGAGACGGAAGGGACATTGTGTTCCATATTGATCTGACGGGAGGCGCTGACCATGAATAAACGGAAAAGGCTGTTTCGAATAGGCATATTCCTTGTGCTGATTACGCTGTCTCTTGCCTTGCTGTACTACGGTTTGGAAATGCCTTCTTTATCACCGGAGATGGCCATGCGACGAAAGGAAGCGGCTATGCTTGTGGGACCGTCGCAGATAATTGCTGCGGATTCTGTAGAGTACGAGTTGTATCATAAGATTCTTCTTGGTGAGACGGAGTATGGATACTGCCTGTACGAATACCGGGAACGGTTTGTTTCCTGGGATCATGGTAAGCTAACCTATATCGCGAAGGATGACAAACGATTTTGCTTTGTCCCGAATCGACACACCGAACCCGATTTCCTTAAGACGATTCCGGTTTATGCGATACCTAAGAATCATCGTGCGGTATATGCAAGATTGATTCTGGAAACAGTCAGTGATGAGGATCCGGTCTATTGCAGTTCGGTTATCGCCGAGACCAATCTACGAAGTGGATGCTACTTCCTGTTTGAACCGGATTTTACGGAAGTGTGGATCGATGTTGTTCGATATTGGGATAATCGCCTGAAGGGTGATGACTGGGTTTACCGATATATGGCCGGAACGGTGACACTGGAGCTGTTTGATGCCCAAGGAAACCTGCTGGAAACCCATACCCTGGAATTCCCTCCCATAGCATAAAACAAGAGGATACCCCACCGGGGTATCCTCTGATGCATATTGGAAAGATTAATTGTAGTTTAGCGTAATTGCCGCACCGAAAAGAACCACGTCATTGCGAGCCAGTGCGCACACTGGCGTGGCAATCCCCTTCAGGTTACCGGGAACTTTCGACAGAAGAAATCCGTTCTTTTTCCTGGATCTGCGCTATATTTTCAACAATGATAGGTGTTGCGTCGCCACACGGGATTGCCACGTCGCCGCCTTTGGGGCGGCAAAAGTGGCGCAATAATTTGGACAGAAAATCCGAAAAATAAATGACAGTTATGCAGCAAGCGGGGGCATATATCCCAAGCTGCTGTGGGGGCGCAGATTATTGTAGTAGTATACGTAATATTCGATTACCATGCGGTAGG
>JAFVWL010000020.1 GCA_017501695.1 Oscillospiraceae bacterium | reverse complement strand
GGGCTTTGGGCGAATCTTTCGCCCCATAAATGCGTTTTGAAAACGCCACAATACACAAAGTATTCTGCCGTTTTCAAAACTTTTTCTGAGCCGAAATCTTCTGCCCAAATCACCAAAAAATAGTTTTTAGAGGTTGCCAATAATTTGCGTGTGCATTTTCAAAGGAGGGAGGGCCCTGTGGCTATATCGTTTTCCGCGTCTGCCAAGGCAGAGGTCTGCCGGGCCGTTCCCCATAAGAACTGCTGTGCCCTGGCGGAGTGCTTTGGCATTTTGCTGTACTGCAACGCCTTTACTGCCGACGGTATCCGGATCATCACCGAAAGCCGGGAGTTTGCCCAGATCCTTCCGGAGCTATTCTGGCGGGCTTTTGCGCTGGAGTTTGATTCTTTTCCCAGTCTTGCGGCACCGGGAAAGCTGGTGTTCCAGATCACGGACCCGGATAAGATCGGGGAAATCATGGGTTCTTTCGGATTCCACCGGCTGGACACGGTAGCGCTTCATGTGAATCTTCCGTTGGTGGAGGAGGACTGCTGCAAAGCCGCGTTCCTTAAGGGCGCGTTTTTGGCCGGTGGCTCCGTAACGGATCCGGTCAAGGGATACCATATGGAACTGGCCACCACCCATTCCAGCGTGGCCCGGGAAACCTATGCCCTGGTCCAGGAGGTCCTGGAATTTGCGCCGAAGCTGGCGGGCCGGGGCGGGGGACAGGTGCTCTATTTCAAGCAGAGCGACCGAATCTCCGATGTGCTGACTTATCTGGGGGCTCCTGTGGCAGCCATGGGCATTATGACCGCCCGGCTGGAAAAGGAGCTGAACAACAAGGTCAATCGCCGCTGTAACTGTGATGATGCCAACACCTCCAAGGTGGTGGAAGCTGCCCAGGAGCAGCTATCCGCCATTCGGATCCTGCGGGAACGGGGAATGCTGGAGCATTTGCCCCAGAAACTCCGGCAAGCCGCTGCGGCCCGGGAAACAAACCCGGAATCCTCTTTGACAGAGCTGGCGGCTATGATGGAGCCGCCTATTACCAAGCCTGCCATGAATCACCGGCTGAAGAAGCTGGTGGAAATGGCCAAGGAGGCTGTTACATGAGTTTTGTACATCTTCATGTCCATACTGAGTTTTCCCTTCTGGACGGTGCCTGCCGCATTGACGGCCTGATGGACCGGGTTAAGGAACTGGGACAAACTGCCGTAGCCATTACGGATCACGGTGTCATGTATGGCTGTATCGATTTTTATAAGGCCGCCAAGGCCGCCGGGGTCAAGCCCATCATCGGCTGTGAGGTATATCTTGCCCGCCGGGGCATGGAGGATCGGGTCCATGGCATCGACAACGATCCCTACCATCTGGTTTTGCTGTGTGAGGACCGGAAGGGCTACGAGAATTTGTGTCTCATGGTTTCCGAGGCCTTCCTTCATGGCTTCTACGGAAAGCCCCGGGTGGATCTGGCGCTGTTGGAAAAGCATCACGAGGGTTTGATCTGTCTGTCTGCCTGTCTGGCCGGCGCAGTTCCTCAATATCTGATGGCGGAGGATTACGCTTCCGCCAAGGACTATGCCATGAACTTAGCCCGGATCTTTGGGCCGGACAATTTCTTCCTGGAACTCCAGGACCACGGGATTGAGGAACAGCGCCCCGTCAATCAGGGTATCATGCGCCTGGCCCGGGAGACTGGCCTGCCCTTGGTGGTCACAAACGATGCCCACTACCTCCGCCGGGAGGACGCGGCTATGCAGGATGTGCTGCTGTGCATTCAGACCGGCAAGACGGTGGACGATGAAAACCGCATGAAATTCCAGACCGAGGAATTCTACCTCAAAAGTGAGCAGGAACTGCGGGAGCTGTTCCCCAACTGCCCCGAGGCCTTCGAGAATACCCAGCGCATCGCCGATCGCTGTAATCTGGAATTTACCTTCCACGAATATCATCTGCCTTCTTTCCCGGTACCCGAGGGCTATACCAATGAAAAATACTTCCGCAAGCTCTGCTATGAGGGATTTGAAGAACGTTATACCGATCCGCCTCCCGAATATCTGGAACGGCTGGAATATGAAATTGGCGTCATCAGCCGCATGGGCTATGTGAACTACTACCTCATCGTCTGGGATTTTATCCGCTATGCCAAGGAAACGGGCATTCCGGTGGGACCGGGCCGTGGCTCCGGTGCCGCGTCCATCGTCGCCTACTGTATGCACATTACCGAAGTGGACCCCATGAAGTACGCACTGATTTTCGAGCGGTTCCTGAACCCGGAGCGGGTCAGTATGCCGGACTTCGATACGGACTTCTGCCAAGAGCGTCGGGGCGAGGTCATTGACTATGTGACCCGGAAATACGGTGCGGACCATGTGGCACAGATCGCTACCTTCGGCACTATGGCCGCCCGGGGCGCCATCCGGGATGTGGGCCGCGCATTGAACTTTACCTATGCGGAAACCGATGTGGTTGCCAAAAAGGTCCCCACTACTTTGCACATCACTCTGGCGGAGGCGCTGAAGGTGTCCCCGGAGCTGAAGGAGATGTACGACAATGATGAGCGGGTCCGCAAGCTCATCGATACGGCTATGAGTTTGGAGGGTATGCCCCGGAACACTTCCACCCATGCTGCCGGTGTGGTCATCACCGCGGACCCGGTGTGCAGTTATGTACCCCTGAGCCGGAACGACGACACTATCGTGACCCAGTACACCATGACCACCATTGAGGAGCTGGGACTGCTGAAAATGGACTTCCTGGGCTTGCGGAACCTGACGGTCATCAAGGACGCGGAGGAACAGATCCGGACATTTGAACCGGAATTCTCCATGGCGAAGATTCCGGACAACGACCCTGAGACGTTCCGTATGCTGGCCGAGGGCAAAACCCAGGGCGTGTTCCAGTTGGAATCCGCGGGCATGACCGGTGTTTGCGTGGGAATGAAGGCGGACAGCATCGAAGACATCACCGCCATCGTGGCGCTCTATCGGCCCGGTCCCATGGACTCCATTCCCAAGTTCATCGAGAACAAGCTGAACCACCGTAAGATCACCTATAAATGTCCTGAGCTGGAGCCCATCCTGAAGGTTACCTACGGCTGCATCGTGTATCAGGAGCAGGTTATCGAGATCTTCCGCCGTCTGGGCGGCTATACCATGGGCCAGGCGGACAACATTCGCCGGGCTATTTCCAAGAAAAAGATGAAGGTCATTGAAGAGGAACGGAAGGTCTTCGTCTATGGCGATAAAGAAAAGGGAATTCCCGGCTGTATTGCCAACGGTATTTCCGAGACTGTGGCCCAATCGCTCTATGATGAGATCGTGGCCTTTGCCAACTATGCCTTTAATAAGGCCCACGCGGTGTGCTATGCAGTGGTGTCCTACCAAACGGCTTACCTGAAATGCCACTATCCCAAGCAGTATATGGCGGCACTGATGACTTCGGTGCTGGATTCCGCCACGAAAATCTCCGGCTATATTGCCGGGTGCAAGGAAATGGGGATCCCCGTTCTGCCCCCGGATATCAACCATTCCCATGATCACTTTACCGTGGAGGGCGAGGCCATTCGCTTTGGCCTGGGTGCTGTGAAGAATGTGGGCCACGGCCTGATCCGCAGCGTTACCGCCAAGCGGGAAGAGGGCGGACCCTTCAAATCCCTGGAGGATTTTCTGCAGCGGATGGGTGAAGGTGAGCTGAACAAGCGGGCTGTGGAAAATTTCATCAAGTGCGGTGCCATGGACTGCTTCGGGCATCACCGCAGCGAGCTGCTGGCGGTGTATGAGAGCATGATGGACAGTGTTGCCGTTACCCGGAAGAAAAATCTGGAGGGACAGATGGGCCTGTTCGCCATGCTGGATGAGGAAGCGGCAGGGGTTTCCGTGCAAATTCCCAAGCTGGCGGAACGCAGCCGGGCGGAGCTCATGGCCATGGAAAAGGAGACCACGGGAATCTATCTGTCGGGCCATCCTATGGACGATTACCGTGCCTGCCTGAAAAACACCCATGTGGTGCCCATCGGAAGCCTGATGGAGGAAGAAAGCCGATATCAGGACGATCAAATCGTGTCCGTGGCAGGCATTGTCCAGGCCATGAAAATGAAGACCACACGCAATAATTCCATGATGGCTTACATCACCGTGGAGGACGATACAGGCACCATTGAGATGCTGGCGTTTTCCAATGTGCTGACCCAATACGGCGGCTATCTGCGGGAAAACGCGCCGGTAGTGATCACGGGTCGGCTGAGCCTGCGGGATGATAAGGAACCCCAGATCGTAATCAACCGGGCCAGACCTATTTCCGACTTTGCCGGAGAAACGGCGCCGGTGGAGGAGCCGCCGGTTCGGGCCCAGGCCCAGGGTACCCTGTATCTGCGCCTGCCCACGGAGGATCGGAAGCTCTATCCCAAGGTCAAGGCCATTCTGAATATGTTCCCAGGCAATAATCCTGCAACCATCTTCTTTGCGGATACCCGGGGCCGTCGGGGAACCCGCTGCGCCTTGGATGAGCGGATGCTGGCGGAACTGAAAAATCTGCTGGGCGAGCCAAATGTGGTAATAAAATAACTTTTCTTTTTCGTTCATTTGTGCTATCATTATTTGTTGAGGAGGTGCCGTTATGAAACGCAGAATCCTATTACTTATCCTGCTGCTGGCGGCACTGACGGTGCTCAGCGGCTGTATGGCGACGCTGGATCAAATGTATTGCCTTCCGGTCCGGTCTGAGGATGTGCAGAATCTGCAGTCTGCCATCAGCAAAGCTATGACGGGGCTGGAATATTGTGCGCCTCTGTCCGGCGAGAATCAGCAGACGGTTCAGTCGGCGGATCTGGACGGCGATGGGGAAATGGAATACCTGGTGTTTGCCAAGGGTTCTTCCGAAAAGCCCATGAAGATCCTGATCTTTACTCTGGACCATGACGATTATGTTTTGTGCGCCCGGCTGGAAAGCAACGGTTTTGCTTTTGACCAGGTGGAGTACATCCAGATGGACGGAAACCGGGGCATGGAGCTGGTGGTTGGCCGGCAGGTCAGCAATCAGGTGCTTCGCAGTGTGACGGTGTATTCCTTTGACGGGGTCCAGGTGGAGCAGCAAATGAGCGCCAACTACTCCAGATTTGTCACCTGCGACTTGAACAGTGACGGCCTGCGGGAGATTTTGGTGCTGCGGCCCGGCCAGACGGAAACCGATAACGGCTTAGCTGAGCTTTACCGGTTCCGGGACGGCAATATGGAACGGTCCAATGAAGCGACCATGTCCGAGCCTGTCGACCAGGTGAAGCGCATTGTGACCGGCAAGCTCCAGGACGGAGAACCGGCTGTCTACGTGGCCAGCACCGTAGGGGAGAGCGCCATCATTACGGATGTTTACGCCATGGTGGAGAATTCCTTCCGGAATGTATCCCTGTCCAACGAATCGGGCACCAGCGTCCAGACCCTGCGAAACTACTATGTTTACGCCACGGACATCGATGGCGACGGTGTGGTGGAACTTCCGGACCTGATCAACATGGCGCCTATGGACGATGCCCGCAGTGTGGAGCGGCAGTACCTGATCCGCTGGTACGCCATGCGGCTGGACGGCACCGAGGTGGACAAACTCTTCACGTTCCACAATTACGTGGGCGGCTGGTATTTTCAGCTCAACCGGGATTGGGTTTCCCGAGTCACGGTAGTCCAGTCGGGCCATGCTTATGATTTTTACATATGGGACCACGCCTTTGAAAATGCGGAAAAGATGATGACCATCTACGCCTACACCGGGCAGCACCGGGAGGACCAGGCTGTGGAAAACGGCAGGTTTGTCCTGTACCGTGGGGAATCGGTGGTATATGCGGCAAAGCTGGAAGATGCCGCCTATACCCTGGGAATTACAAGAGAAGATGTGACCAACGGCTTCCACATGATCCAACAGGAGTGGAAGACGGGAGAAACGGATTGAGGTTATAATATGAAAAAAGTGCTGATCATGGAAGACGAATTAAACATCCGATCCTTTGTTGTCATCAATTTGAAGCGGGCGGGTTACGATGTAATCGAGGCCGGAACCGGCCAGGAGGCACTGGACAAGCTCCAGAAGAACCCCGGTGTGGGTGTGGCCATTCTGGATATTATGCTGCCGGATATGGACGGCTTTGAGGTCTGCCGCCGCATTCGCGCCACAAACAAGCAGATGGGCATCATTATGCTTACCGCCCGGACTCAGGAGATGGACAAAATCACCGGACTGATGACCGGAGCCGATGACTATGTGACTAAGCCCTTCTCTCCCGCAGAGCTGACGGCCCGAATCGATGCCCTGTACCGCCGCATCGGAGGGGACAGCTCCGTGGATTCGGAGCTGCTGAACCAGGGGCCCTTTGTGATGAATACCCGTAACCATACCCTGGAAAAGAACGGTACCCGGATTCGCCTGACCCAGGTGGAATATGCTATTTTGAAGCTGTTTATGCAGAACCCCGGCAGGGCTCTGTCCCGGGAGGACATTCTCTCCGCGGTTTGGGGCAAGGACAGCGACGCGGACCTGAAGATCGTGGACGTGAATATTCGCCGTCTGCGGATCAAGATCGAAGATGATACTGCCAACCCCAGCTACATCACCACGGTGTGGGGCTTTGGCTATAAATGGGGCGCATGATCTCCGGATGACATCGGAGGGGAAAGGAGGAAGACCATGAAAAAAATCGGCGGCCTTTATCGGCGCTGGCTGCTGAATACCGTAGCCGTGGTCTTTACTCTGGGCCTTGTCTGCGTCTTTGCGGTGACGGCTGTATTTGCCACTTATTATTACTCCAATATGCAGTCGGATATGTTCAACCGGGCCGAATCCACAGCGGAGTTTTTCGAGGATTATCTGAGCCTGAACTATAACGACTATTATCAGTCCTGCATTACATACGCCCAGACCTTTGAGGACCGGAACATCATTGAACTTCAGTTTATCAATGCCTCCGGACGTCTGGTGGCGTCCTCCTACGGGCCTTGGGCCGGACAGTCGCCCACAACTCCGGAAATCGCTCAGGCGGTCAGCACCCGGGGCGTCCAGCCCTTTGTGGGCGCGGACCCGGTGACGAATGAGCGAATCCTGGCGGTATCCGCCCCTATGATTTACAGCAACGGCGAAGTGATCGGTGTTCTTCGTTTCGTTACCTCCACCCGGCAGTTGGATTTGCAGATATCCCTGGTGGCGCTGGTGGCTTTCTCGGCGCTGATGGTGATCCTGATCGTCATGCTGTTCAGCAGCAAATACTATATTCGCTCTATTCTGGTGCCCATCGCGGAAATCACAGAGAAAGCGAAACGGATCGCCGGCGGTACCTATGGCATCCAGATCGAAGCCAAGTATGACGACGAGGTGGGCGAACTGGTGGACACCATTAACGAAATGTCCAACCAAATCAATCAGAACGAGAAAATGCAGACGGAATTTATTTCCTCTCTGTCCCATGAGCTGCGAACGCCTTTGACCGCGATCACCGGCTGGAGCGAGACACTTTTGGCATCCGATCAGTTGGACAAGGAAACCCGCCGGGGTATGCGGATCATTCTCCGGGAAGCCCGGCGGCTGACAGAAATGGTGGTGGAGCTGCTGGACTTCACCAAACTCCAGGACGGCCGTATGACATTGAACATCGAGCAGGCGGACCTGCGGGCGGAATTTGAGGATATTGTCTATATGTACGGCAGCCGCCTGGCCCAGGACGGTGTCCAGCTCAATTATATCGACAATGACGAGGATATTCCGGAGATTCCCTGCGACCCAAAACGGATGCGTCAGGTGTTCCTGAATATCCTGGATAACGCGGCCAAGCATGGCCACGACGGAAAACGGATCGACGCGTCAGTCCATGAAGAGGAGGGCTACGTGGTGGTTCGGATTCGGGATTACGGTCCCGGTATTCCGGAGGATGAGATTCCTCTGGTGAAAAAGAAATTTTATAAGGGAAGTTCCAAGGCCAGAGGCTCCGGTATTGGTCTGGCGGTCTGTGATGAGATCGTTGCCATGCATGACGGAACCCTGACCCTGGAAAACGCATCCGGCGGCGGTACTTTGGTCACTGTGCGCCTGCCTGCGGCCCAATAAGGAAAGGATACCTATGTCCAATAGCAAGAATCAGCCCTGTTGTGAGAAATTCAAGACTGCCATCGGCGGTCAGGCCCTGATCGAGGGCATTATGATGCGCGGTCCGGATAAGGACGCGGTGGTGGTCCGTTCCGGCGGGGAACTGAAGGTCGAAATCAAGGAACGCAAGCTTCCGCCGGAAAAATCCCCCCTGCGTTGGCCTCTGATTCGGGGTGTTGTGAATTTTTTCGATTCCCAGGTCACCGGCGTGAAGGCCCTGATGCGCTCGGCGGATCTGTCTCCGGAGGGCTTTGAAGAGGAAGGAGAGCCTTCCAAATTTGAAAAATGGCTGGAAGAAAAGCTGGGTAATGAGAAATTTCAGCAGGTGATCATCGGTGTATCCGTGGCTCTGGGCCTGGGTATGTCCGTGGGCTTGTTCTTCCTGCTTCCTATGATCGTGGGAAGCTTCCTGGATCCCTGGATCGAAGGAACCCTGATGCTGAACCTGGTGGAAGGTGCCGTCCGGATCTGTATTTTTGTGGCATATATTTTCCTGGTTTCCCGGATGGAGGAGATGAAGCGGGTATTTGCCTACCACGGCGCGGAGCATAAGACCATCCGCTGCTATGAGGCGGGACTTCCTCTGACGGTGGAAAATGTCCGGGCCCAGACCCGGCTCCATCCCCGCTGCGGCACCAGCTTCCTGCTGGTGGTGATGATCCTGTCCATTCTGGTGTTTTCTGTGGCTTCCTCCGGTTTGCTGGCGGCGGTCCCCGCCCTGGCTGCCATGGAGGGCAGCGTTCTGTATCGGATCATTATGATGGGATTCAAGCTGCTGATGCTGCCCCTGGTGGTAGCCATTGCCTATGAGATCAACCGCTGGGTGGGCCGCCATGACAACTGGTTTACCAGAGTGCTGACTTACCCCGGAATGTGGTTCCAGAATTTTACCACCAACGAGCCGGATGATTCCATGATCGAAGCCGGAATCGCCGCCCTGCAGGCCGTGATTCCTGAGGAAGCGGGGGCAGACCGGTGGTAAAGAAACTCTCCGAACTGTATCTGGATGCCCGCCGGGCTCTGCTGACCCGGGAAGAACCCCATACCGCATCCCTGATGGCCCGGAATCTGCTGAGCCATGTGACGGGCAAGACCCAGGAGCAAATCCTGGCGGACCGGGAACTGTATGTGAACAGCGATGTCTGCGAGGCCATGGACGCGGCGGTATGCCGTATCCTCCAGGGGGAACCCCTGGCTTATGTGCTGGGGGAGTGGGACTTCTATGGCATGACCCTGTATGTGGACAAAAATGTTCTGATCCCCCGGGATGATACCTGCGCGGTGACGGATCTGGCGCTCAGCAAGGCCTTGTTTCTGAATCAGGATCCCCGGATTCTGGATCTGTGTACCGGCTCCGGCTGTATCGGTCTTGCGGTAGCCAAGCGGGTTAAGGATGCCCGGGTGACCCTGGCGGACGTGTCCCGGGAAGCCCTGGCAGTTGCCAAGAAAAATGTGTCCAATCTGCACATGACTGGGCGGGTTCAGTGCGTTCAGGCCGATGCGTTAGGAAAGCCCTCCGCTTTTTTGGGCAAGTACGATATGATTATCTCCAATCCGCCCTACATCACCACCCAAGAGATGGGGGAGCTGGATGCCAGCGTGAAGGATTATGAACCCCACCTTGCGCTTCACGGCGGCGATGACGGCCTGGATTTCTACCGGGCCATCGCCAAAAACTATGCTGCGGCATTGAAGCCCGGTGGCTACCTGTGCTTCGAATTCGGCATGGGCCAGGGGGATGCTGTCTGCGCGATCCTGGAAGAAAATGGGTATACCATTCTGGAACGAACCAGAGACTATAACGACAGAGAACGGGCAGTTCTTGCCCAATGGAAGGAAGATTGATTATGGCAAAAGCAAAAGGCTCCTACGAAGCCCCCACCCCCGCGGTGGATAAGAAGAAAGCACTTCAGACCGCCATTGCCCAGATCGAAAAGAGCTACGGCAAGGGTACCGTCATGCGCCTGGGTGACCGCCCGGATATGAACGTGGAAGCCATCCCCACCGGCTCCCTGGCTCTGGATGCGGCTTTGGGTATCGGTGGTGTTCCTAAGGGCCGGATCATTGAGATCTACGGACCCGAATCCTCCGGTAAGACTACCTTGGCGCTGCACATCCTGGCCCAGTGCCAGAAGCAGGGCGGCGAAGTGGCTTTCGTGGATGCGGAGCATGCCTTGGATCCCGTGTATGCCGCTGCCCTGGGTGTGGACACGGATAATATGCTGGTCTCCCAGCCCGATACCGGCGAGCAGGCTCTGGAAATTACTGACGCTCTGGTCCGCAGCGGCGCCGTGGACGCGGTAGTCGTGGACTCTGTGGCTGCCCTGACTCCCCGGGCGGAAATCGAGGGCGAAATGGGCGATACATTTGTGGGCCTGCAGGCCCGGCTCATGTCCCAGGCTCTGCGGAAGCTGGCAGGCACCATTTCCAAGACCAATTGCGTGGTCATTTTCATCAATCAGCTCCGCATGAAAATCGGTGTCATGTACGGCAACCCTGAGACCACCACCGGCGGCAACGCTTTGAAGTTCTATGCTTCCGTCCGGCTGGATGTTCGGCGCACCGAGGCTATCAAGGATGGCGGCAATGTGGTGGGCAATAAGACCCGGGTCAAGGTGGTCAAGAACAAGGTGGCACCTCCTTTCCGGGAAGCTTATTTTGACATCCTGTACGGTCAGGGAATCAGTAAGTGGGGCGAGCTGGTGGATCTGGCGGTCCAGATGGATATTGTCCAGAAGTCCGGAAGCTGGTTCTCCATGGGTGATGAGCGGATCGGCCAGGGCGCCAACTCCGTGAAGGAATATCTGATGAACAATCCCGAGGTGGCTGAACGGGTGGAAGCCCAGGTCCGGGCTAACCTGATGAAGGCCGCCAACACGGCACCCAAGGCTCCCGCCAAGGCCGCGGAGCGGCCTGTGGCTGTGAGCGCGGACGATTTCAGCGATGAGGATTGATTCTCTTGCCGCAAAGCCTGACCGGGCGGAGCGGTACCTGATCCGGTTTTCCGATGGCAGTACCATGCGGCTGTACCGCCAGACGGTGGAGGATTTTGGCCTGTATCCGGGGCTGGAAATGACCGATGAGGAAGTTTCCCGGCTTCGGGAAGCGGCGGGGCGTATGAGCGCCAAAATGCGGGCGGTTCGGATCGTCACTGCTTCCAATGTGTCCCGGCAGGACCTGGAGGAACGTCTGGTTCGTAAAGGGGAAGACCCGGGCCAGGCCAGAGAGGCTGTGCAGTGGATGACGGATCTGGACCTGGTGGATGATGCACGGACCGCCGCACAGGTGGTTTCCCAATGTGCCCGGAAGGGCTACGGGCTGGCCCGGGCCAAGCAGGCTCTTTATGAGAAGCGGATCCCCAAGGAATTGTGGGAGGATGCTCTGGCGGATTACCCCGATCAGAGCGACAGCATTTTAGCTTTTTTGCGTTCCCGGCTCACCGAGGGCTGGGACCAGCGTGACCTGAAGCGGGCGGTGGACGCACTGCTGCGGCGGGGTCACAACTACAGCGACATCCGGCAGTGCCTGCGGCAACTGGATGCCGACGATGGACCGGAGGATGGACAATGGCAATAATCGGATTTATTTCCCTGGGCTGCGCCAAGAACCAGGTGGACTGTGAGCGAATGATGTACCGGGTCAAGGACGCGGGCTATGATGTATCCGGCGGGGTAGAGGGCTGCGATGTGGTGGTCATCAACACCTGCGGCTTCATCGATTCTGCCAAGAGTGAAGCTATTGAGAACATCCTGACCATGGGCGCGTTGAAGGCGGAAGGCCGGATCGGCAAGATCCTGGTCACAGGATGCCTGTCCCAGCGGTACCAGGACCAGATTATGGAAGAGATGCCGGAGGTGGACGGTGTCCTTGGCACCGGTAGTTATACGGAAATTGTTCCCGCCATTGAAAAACTCCTGGCGGAGGAAACCGTGTCTGAATTCGGTGACATCGATGCCCCGGAGCAGGAGACCGGAAGAATCGTCACCACCCCGGAGCATTATGCCTTCATCAAGATCGCTGAGGGCTGTGACAACCACTGCGCCTACTGTGTGATCCCCAGCCTGCGGGGTAAGTTCCGCAGCCGGAACATGGAGGATGTACTCTATGAGGCCCGGATGCTGGCGGACAGCGGCGTAAAGGAGCTGATCGTTGTGGCTCAGGATACCAGCCGCTACGGCACGGATCTGCCGGGCCATAAGAGACTGCTGCCTCAGTTGCTGGAGGAGATGTGCAAGATCGAGAAGCTGCACTGGATTCGTGTCCACTATGTGTATCCCGATGAGATCGACGACGAATTTATCCGGGTCATGGCTGAGCAACCCAAGATCGTTAAGTATCTGGACATCCCTATCCAGCACTGCAACAGCAAGATCCTGAAGCTGATGAACCGCCGGGGTGACGGCGCTTATCTGCGGGAACTGTTCGCCAAGCTTCGCAGCCGGATCCCCGGATTGGTGGTCCGTACAAGCCTGATTACCGGTCTGCCCGGTGAAGGGGAGGAAGAGTTTGAGGAGCTGTGCCAATTCCTGAAGGAGCAGAAGCTCGAACGTGTCGGCGCGTTTCCCTTCTCCCCGGAGGAGGGTACTCCCGCGGCAGAAATGGAACATGTGGACAGCGACACCGCCATGGCCCGGGCGGAACAGGTGGAGATTCTGCAGTCCCGGATCATGGATGAATACAACGCTTCCTGGATCGGCAAGGAAGTGGAGGTCCTGGTGGACGGCTACGACGAGGAATACGAGCAATACTTCGGACGGACCTACGCCGATTCCCCGGATATTGATGGCCGGGTGTGGATCTCCTGCCCGGAACCCTTGACCGAGGGTGAGTTTGTCACGGTGTACATTGACGATACGGTAGACGGCGATCTGACCGGTTTTCTTGTGGAGGAATGACCATTGACGTTAGCAAGTAAGATCACCATGGTACGGGTGGCGTTTATTCCCGTATTTATGGTCTTGATGTATTTGAGCGGTGGACAGAGTGGCCTGTGGATGTGGCTGGCCCTGACGGTATTTATTGTTGCCAGTATTACCGATTGGGTGGATGGTGCCATTGCCCGGAAGTATAATCAGACTACGGATTTTGGAAAATTTCTGGATCCCCTGGCGGATAAGCTTCTGACGATTTCCGCCATGACTATGTTCTGCGAATGGGGCGTTATGCCTGCCTGGGCGCTGATGCTTGTGCTGGCCCGGGAATTCGCGGTGACAGGCCTTCGGCTGGTGGCAGTGGGCAAGGGCAAGGTTATTGCCGCCGGCTGGTCCGGCAAGGTCAAGACCGCCTGCACTATGGTGGGCCTTTGTATCCAGATGGTGTTTCCCGCGTCCGTTGAGGTTTGCTGGCTGGTGACCACGGTCATCGTTGCCACGACCCTGTACTCCGGCATCGAGTATTTTGTTCAGAACTGGAAATGTCTCTGGGATTAACCTCTTGACAATGTATAATCCGGCGTGTATAATCGCATAAAATCACAGGAAGGAGAGTTGACAATGTTCGCGTTTTGCTTCAATGCAGTCGATAATAAGTCCGGTAAGGGTATGCCTCAGCATACGGTCGGGCTTACATTGTCATACTCTTTTTAAGATGATCTCTAAGCTGGGATTATAAAAAGACGCAGTGCAAGCCGAAACGCAAGTCAGGCATGCACTGCTTTTTAATTAGGAGGTAAGAAAATGAATAAGCAGATCGATATCACGGGTGTGGTGCTGACGACGGATCGTCTTACCTTGCGACCCTGGAGAGAATCGGATCTGGCCGATCTCTACGAGTATGCAAGCGTGGACGGCGTCGGTCAGATGGCAGGCTGGAATCCTCACCGCAATGTAGAGGAATCCAAGATGATCCTGGGCAGCTTCATCAAACACAAAAAGACTTTTGCCCTGGAGTACAAGGGAAAGGTTATTGGCTCCCTCGGCATTGAAGCGTACAGCGAAGAGAATTACCCGGAGCTGGATGCATTGCAGGGCCGTGAAATCGGCTATGTGCTGTCCAAGCCTTACTGGGGTCAGGGCCTGATGCCGGAAGCGGTGCAGGCGGTCATTAACTGGCTGTTCCGGGAGGAAGGCCTGGATTTTGTTATCTGCGGTCATTTCGAACGGAACGACCGGTCCCGCCGTGTGGTGGAAAAGTGCGGGTTCCGGTATATCAAGACTACAAAATTTGAGACAAGATACGATACCGTGGAGAACTCCATGGAGTACATCCTGTATCATCCTGAAAGGAGCGAACCCCGATGTTGACACACAAAGGAACCCAAACGATAGAAACATCCAGACTCATTCTGCGCAGAGCAATCCGGGAGGATGCAGAGCCGATGTTCCGCAACTGGGCCTCTGATCCGGAGGTTACTAAATATCTGACCTGGCCTGCCCATAGCGGCATTGCTGTATCTGAAATGGTGATTGGGAGCTGGCTCCAGGAGTATGAAAAGGACAGTTACTACCAGTGGATGATCGAACTTAAAGGGATTGGACAGCCTATTGGCTCTATCAGTGTGGTTCGCCAGAATGACCGTGTGGAAGAGGCAGAGATTGGATACTGCATTGGATGTCACTGGTGGTATAGAGGTATTGTGGCAGAAGCCTTGACCGCTGTTATCAAGTTTCTCTTTGAAGAAGTTGGTATGAACCGTATTACCGCCAGACACGATCCCAACAACCCGAATTCCGGCAGAGTTATGAGAAAGTGCGGCATGCAATACGAAGGAACAACCCATGCCTCTGACAGAAACAACCAGGGGATTTGTGATGCGGCACACTATGCCATAGAGCGTTCCGAATGGCGAAATTCTTATGGCAATTCTGGTTCAGGTATGCTATAATACCCGGGCGGTTTGGCCGCAATTTTGACTGACGCGAGGGATACATATGAATACCAAGGAAATCGGTGAGATCCGCCGCCGGGTGCGGCGGGACCGCAGCAATATGACAGCCATTTACGGCTGCTACGTTAATGACAACAAGGAGATCATCTCCCAGTTCCGCAAGAGCACCGCCACCATGTCCGAAAATGAGGCGGAGAAATATTTCGGCCTGCTGAAACGGGCCCTGTCCGGATCCCTGGGCAAAAACCTGATCGACATTACCTTCCAGACCGCCCAGGTGGCGTCTTCTCCGGAGCACGGCCTGCTGATGGACCTGCGGAAGACGGAGTTGAAGGATGAGACATTCCTGGATGCCTTCTATAAGAAAATCATCGAAAATCTCAGCCTGGACACTGCCTACCTGATCCTGCTGGGCTGTGACAATTACGATGTGCCCTTCAAGAGCAAGGACGGGGATACCCAGGCGGACAATTCCGGCGAGAGCTACCGCTACCTGCTGTGCGCCATCTGCCCCGTGAAGCAGACCAAGGCAACCCTGCACTATGTGCCCGAGGAAAAGGAGTTCCATGACGGCGGCATCACCAATGTGGTAGCCGCGCCGGAGCTGGGCTTCTTGTTCCCAGCCTTCGACGACCGGGCGACCAACATCTACAACGCCCTGTACTACACCCACAGCACCAAGGAAAGCCATGAGGATTTTGTGGACGCGGTGTTCCACACCCAGGTACCCAAGCCTGCGGAGGAACAGAAGCAGTCCTTCCAGGCCCTGCTGACCACAGCTCTGGATGATGCATGCAGCATGGATGTGGTTCAGACTGTCCACGAACAGCTTTGCCAGCGGATCGAGCTGCATAAGGAAAGCAAGGTTCCGGAGCCTCTGCTGGTTACCAAAGAGGATGTGAAGGAAGCGTTGACGACCTGCGGCGTGGCCGAGGATAAATTAGCCAAGTTCTCTGTGGAGTACGATGAGGTCTTCGGTTTCGAGGCGGAGCTGCACCCCAAGAACATTATCAACGACAAGCGGTTTGAGATCAAGACTCCGGATGTGGCCATTAAGGTGGCACCGGACCGGACGGACCTGATCGAGACCCGGGTCATCGGCGGTGTGAAGTATATCCTGATCTGTGCGGAAGAGGATGTGGAGGTCAATGGTGTCAGCATCCATATAGGAGAAAAGGAACCTGCTGCTGTATGATCCAGCCGACATATTGACAATATCCGTCCGTTGTAATATAATTTAATACGATAGTTCCTGTATAATAATGCATATGCGTTGCGGAAAGGGATTACTATGGATATTGTGAAGCTTATTCTGGTGGCGGTACCGGTGCTGTGGCTGTTTGTCAGGGTGGTCCGGCATATCATGCCGCCCGGTGGAAGCAAGATGATCTGTCCGGAGTGCGGCAACACCTGTTATATGGTTGGTCGAAAAGTGCTGTTTCCGGACGAAAAGGTTAGCTGTCCAAAATGCGGGGCACCTCTGGATATTCCGCGTATTGATAATTTCTGAACGAAGCAGTTTTGCGTAAGTAAGCCCGCCGGGTTATCCCGGCGGGCTTTGGCCTTACTTGGAATTCTTAACGATATTAATAATGATATCCGCGCAGGCATCCACACCCAGGACACCGGAATCCAGGCAGATGTTGTAGTTATGGGCATCACCCCAGGTCCGTCCGGTGTAGTGCTGGTAATTGACCTTGCGCCGCTTATCCTTTTCGTTGAGTCGTGCTTCGGGACTCTTTTCCGATTCTCCGTAAAGCCGGACGATCCGGTCCGCCCGGAAGGCTTTGTCCGCGTGGATAAAGGCGTGGAGGACATCCTCCCGGTCCTTAAGAATATAATCGGCATTCCGGCCCACGATGACACAAGGCCCCTGGTCCGCAAGCTGAAGGATCACACTGCACTGGATATTCCACAGGAAATCCGCCGTGGACAGGCCGTTCATGACCCCGGGGATCCCCTGGGGCGCAAAGGCATAGGACAGGAAGGAGCCGGAAGGGGAGTGCTCGCCGTTTTCTTCCACAAACTTGGGGGCAAAACCGGATTCCAGAGCAACCTGCTCCACCAGTTCCTTGTCATAGAAGGGGATGCCCAGCATATCGGCGATCTTGCGGCCAACGGTACGTCCGCCGCTGCCAAATTCCCGGCTGATGGTAATAATCTTCTTTTCCATGAGAATACCTCCTTTGGCATGTTATCTATATTAGATTATAGCAAGATGCACATAAAATGTCAAATACAATGATGAAAAACTGTGCAATAATATTGGGCGGCATTTCAACCGCCCTTCGTTATTCTCCCGGCTGGATCACCCAAAGGTTACGAACCTGATCCTGAATCTGCTCGTAGGTCCAACGCTGCCGGGAATTGGCTTTGCTGTTGGGATCGTTGACCACAAATCCGTCTTCTTCGACCCCTGCCAGAACGATGAAATGACCGGAAGTAGTAAAATCACCGGGACCCATGATGCAGATGATGGGCCAGCCCTCCTCCAGATACCCCTCGATGGTGTTTTTGTGCAGGGGAAGCTCTGTGACCCGGAATCCCAGCTTTTTACCGCCCTCGCTGATCAGGGACCAGGAAGTCCCGTTTCCGGGTATGCAGTAGCCGTTTTTGATGGCGAAATCTATGATCCGGTCCGGGGACATGGCCGGATCGCCGGTCAGGTAATAGGCCGCCATGGATAAACACACCGGTCCGCAGGCAGTGAGTCCTGCCACATCAGAGCCGTAGGGAATGTAACCCCATTGCTGGTCCCACTGCAGGAACAGGGGAACCGTATCCCGGCTGTAAGCGGACAGGTCCGGTTCTATTCGCAGGTCCTTTTTCAGGGGATATTCCGTGACAAACACAGAGGTTTCCGGATTCCGGTCCAGTAACTGAATGAGACTGTCCGGATAGTCGCTGTATCGCAGACCGTTTTCCTGAGCAAAGGCCATAACCACCATTTCCCCCCGGGTATGGTCGGTGAATCCATAACTGAATTCCCGCCAGATATTTTCAGCCACCTGACAACCGCTAAAACTCATGGTGATAATCAGCAGCACCGCCGCCAGAGGTGACAGATATTTTTGCATATGTATTCCTCCTGCTTGGTTATGGGCATATCATACAGAAATAATTCTTAGGAAGTCTCGTTGATTTATTTAAGATTTTCTTATGTTTTCAAACTGCCGGGATTGTAATTTGGCAAAAATTCCGGTATAATATCAAAAAAAGCGAAAGAGGTAAGTTTATGGCACTTCCTGAACAGATTATCAATGCGTATAAGGCAATCCTTCGGGAGGAACTTCTGGTAGCCATGGGCTGCACGGAGCCTATCTCCATTGCCTACGCCGCGGCCATTGTCCGCAAGGCCATGGGGGCGAAGCCGGAACGGATGATGGTGGAGCTCAGCGGCAATATTATCAAAAACGTTAAGAGCGTCATCGTTCCCGCTACCGGAGGCCTGCACGGAATTGAAGCGGCGGTTTCCGCGGGCATTATTGCCGCGGCACCGGAACGGAAACTGGAAGTGCTCTCCGCTTTGGATGCCGGTGATCAGAACCGGATTTTGAGCTTTATGGAGGATTGCGCCTTTTCCGTGACGGAGATGCACACCATCCATCCCTTCGACCTGCGAATCACAGGCTATGCCGGCACGGATTTTGTCTCCGTCCGCATCCAGAAGAACCATACCAATGTGGTCCGGGTGGAGCACAACGGCATTGACATTACCCAGCAGTATCTGCTGGCCCAGGAAAAGGCAGAGGAAGTCCGCACGGACCGGTCTGTGTTGAATGTTCAGGATATTGTGACCTTCGCTGATGAGGTGGATCTGGAGGACCTGAAGCCCATGCTGGAGCGGCAGATCGAGATGAACATGGCCATTGCGGAGGAAGGTATCCGGGGCGACTGGGGCGCGTCTATCGGTCAGGTTCTTTACGCCGGCGGCAAAGCCAGCCTGCGGGACCGTGCACGGGCCTTGGCGGCTGCCGGTTCCGATGCCCGGATGAGCGGCTGCGAAATGCCGGTGGCAATTATCTCCGGCAGCGGCAACCAGGGCATGACTGCCTCTATCCCTGTGGTGGTGTATGCCCGGGAAATGGGCGTGGATCAGGACACCCTGCTTCGGGCCCTGCTGGTTTCCGATTTGATGACGGTCCATCAGAAAACCGGCATTGGCACCCTCAGCGCCTATTGTGGCGCTATCAGCGCGGGCTGCGGCGCGGGCTGCGGCATCGCGTATCTGAACGGCGGCCGGTTCTATGAGATCGCCCATACGCTGGTCAATTCCGTTGCCATCCTCTCCGGCACCATCTGCGACGGTGCCAAGCCCTCCTGCGCCGCCAAGATCGCCATGGCGGTGGAAGCCGGCATCATGGGCTATGAAATGATGCGCTCCGGCCATCAGTTCTACGCCGGTGACGGCATTATTACCAAGGGCGTGGAGAATACCATTTACAATGTAGGCAAGCTGGCCCGGGACGGCATGACTGCCACGGATAAGGAAATTATTCGAATTATGCTTAGTTGATTAAAAGCAGCGGTTCCGAAAGGATTCGCTGCTTTTACGAAATTTATATCGACAATCCTGGATTTTTAAGTTAGAATAAAAGAAAAACTGTATGGAGGGATCCTATGCTTTACCGTATCAACCGGGATAATTACCACCGATTTGATGTGATGGAGATCAACAAGCTGCCCCAGCGCAGCTACTTCATCCCCTTTGAAAACCGGGAGCAGGCAGACCGGCCCGGCCTGCTTGAAAAGCGTTACGCTTCCCCAAAGGTGACCTGCCTCAACGGCGTGTGGGATTTCAAATTCTATGCCCAGCCCGGTCAGGTGCCCCAGGTGCTGGATACGGAGGAAGTGAGCTTTGATGCTATGGATGTGCCTACCTGCTGGCAGTTCCGGGGCATCGACCGGCCCTTCTATGTCAATACCCGCTATCAGTTCCCCTATGATCCCCCCAGAATTCCCAAGGAGGAGCCTGCCGGAGCGGCCTTTTGCTGGCTTGGCGCGGACAAGGGCATCATGCCCCGGTGGATCAAGCCCCAGGATGAATACAATTTTGTGGGCATATACCGCCGCCATATCCATGTGGAGGAACTGTCCGGCCGGTATGTGCTGAGTTTCCTGGGTGTTGCAAGCTGCCTGGACCTGTATGTCAACGGAACCTTCGCGGGTTATTCCGAGGGCAGCCACAACACGGCGGAATTTGATATCAGCCCCATGCTGATCCAGGGGGATAATGAGATCCTGGTGGTGGTCCACCGTTGGTGCACGGGTACTTATCTGGAATGTCAGGATATGTTCCGCAATACAGGCATTTTCCGGGATGTACTGTTGTACCATATGGAGCCGGAGGACATCTGGGATGTGGATTTCAGCGGATTCGCGGATAAAAAGGGTTATACCGCCTCCGTAGATGTGCACGTATCCGGTTCCGGCATGGTAAAGATTACCCTCCAGGGACATGGTATTTGTGCGGAGGAAACTGTCCCCGTCCGGGACGGCGTGGCATCCGCGGCTTTTAAGGGGCTGGATGTGCTTTTGTGGAACGCGGAAGCGCCGGTGCTCTATGATCTGTATGTGGAATACGGCAATACCTGCGTCAAGCAGCGGGTGGGCTTTAAGAATGTGAAGATCGACGGAACTGTTTTCACCCTGAACGGCAAAAAGCTGAAATTCAAGGGCGTCAATCACCATGATACCAGCGCCACCAACGGCTATTATATGACTCCTGAGGAAATCCAACGGGACATGAAGCTGTGCAAGGAATTCAATATCGATACGGTCCGCACCTCCCACTATCCTCCCGATCCGCTGCTGCTGGAGCTGTGCGATGAACTGGGAATCTATGTGGTGGATGAGGCGGATCTGGAGACCCATGGCACCTTCTCTATGCAGCTTCCGCCTACATATAACAGCATCAGCCACGATCCTAAATGGCTGCCCCGGTACCTGGATCGGGTCAAGCGGCTCTATGGCCGGGATAAGAACCATACCTGTATTGTCATGTGGAGCTTGGGTAACGAATCCGGCGGCTATCACAATACGGATGCCATGTATTACTGGCTGAAGGAGCATACCGCTATTCCTGTGCACTATGAAAGCGCCATTCATTGCAAGCGTGTGGCCTACGATGTGGGCAGTGAAATGTATCCCAGTGTGGAGAACGTTCGCCTGGTGGGCCAGCAGAAGCGAAAAGAAAAGCAGCTCAATGACCGGCCCTATTTCCTGTGCGAGTATGCCCATGCCATGGGTGTTGGCCCCGGCGCAATGGAGGAATACTGGCAGGAGGTCTATCGCTATGATAATCTGATGGGCGGCTGCGTCTGGGAAATGGTGGATCACGGTGTGCGCCATGAGGACGGGTCCTATACCTATGGCGGCGACCATGACGAGTGGGAGCATGACGGGAACTTCTGCTGCGACGGCATCTTCTATCCCGACCGGAAGCCCTCCACCGGTGCCCGGATCACCCGGTTTATTTACCGGCCCCTGCGGGTTCGTCATCTGAAGGATAACCGCTATGAAGTGTTCAACACCAACGCCTTTACCTCTGCTGAGGCTTATGTTATGACCTTCCGGTTCTCTGATGGACGGGTCAAGGCTATTCGCGCCGCGGTGCCGCCTATGTCCCGGCGGATCATTGCCATGGACGGCGGCGAGGCGGCAGGGGAGTGGGTCACGGTTACGGTTACAAAGGACGGACGGGAAGTATCCCGGGAGCAGATCGTGTTCGGTCAGCAGGTGATTACCCAGGTGGAAACCCAGTCCAAACTTCCGGAGAACCTGATCCTGAAGGATGGGACCGTTTGTATCGAGCGAGACGGCAAGCAGCTCTGCGCCGCCGTGCCTTACACGGTTCTGTTCCGTGCCCCCATGGACAACGACATCAACTTCATGATGGCGGATACGATGGCGCCTTATACAGTCCAGACGGAGCGGGTTCTGGAAACCCGGATCGAGGAAAACCGGATCACCATCGTCACGGCCATCCGTAATAAGCTTCAGGAGTTCCG
Source organism: Oscillospiraceae bacterium (assembly GCA_017501695.1). Lineage (GTDB taxonomy): Bacteria > Bacillota > Clostridia > Oscillospirales > Oscillospiraceae > Faecousia. The sequence continues at coordinate 8,671 of JAFVWL010000020.1, read as the reverse complement.
CTGCACCGATACCTACGAGGCCTGTGCCCAGGGTATTCTGGTTACCAGCCACCTGCATTGTGTCCGTGGTGGCGGGAATCTGCCCCGGTTTGCCAAGGTATTCCGGTTGGAGGATACGTTCACTCAGGTGGAATATCTGGGCCGTAACGACGAGAGCTATAACGATATGAAGCACCACAGCCAGATCGCTCAGGTGACCTGCCAGGTCCGGGATATGACGGAGCCTAACCTGCGTCCCCAGGAGAGCGGCAACCGCTGCGACTGCGCCTGGGCAAAGCTCTCCGACGGGGAAACGGTGTTCACCTTTACCGCCGTGGACAAGCCTTTTGAACTGGGTATTAAGCCTTACTCCGATGTGGAATTGCTGACTATGAAGCATCGGGAAGACGAAAAGGTTACGGGTACCTATGTTGCCATCTCTGCCCTGCAGATGGGCGTCGGTACGGGCATCTGCGGTCCTGAGACCCGTCCGGAATACCGCTACAGTGCCAAGGAAGATCATGTTCTCCGATTTATCATCGGATAATTAACGCAATAGCATCCGCCCGATCCCTTTGGGCGGATGTTTGCTTTTGCCTATGAATTGTACTGACTACCCGAGATTGCCAAGTAAAAATGGAATTTTGTGTTGAAAATGGTCGGTATCTCTGGTATAGTAAAAAAAGGAAAAAATTAGAAAGGATACGTGATCCCGATGGTTGATTTGCGAGAAAAACCTTATAATCTTTCCGATGCTGATATTGCCTGGGTTGAGAGCACCATTGCTTCGATGACCGATGAGGAGAAGGTTGGTCAGCTCTTTTGGCAGCTTTGCCTGTCCGATGATGAACGCTATTTGGGCCATTTGCTGGGTACTTACCATCTGGGTGGCTGCCGCTATAACGGCATGCCCGGTCAGAAAGTCCTGAATCAGAACCGAGCCATCCAGAAGCACTCCAAGATTCCCGCTCTGATCGCCTGCAATCCCGAACAGGGAGCGGACGGCGTCTGCCCCGATGCTGCCCATGTGGGTGCCGGCGTAAAGGTTGGCGCAACCCGGAATATGGATTATGCCAGGGCCATGGGCCGTGTGTCCGGTGCCGCCATTGCTGCCACGGGCTGCAATATGGCATTTGCCCCTGTTGTGGATATCACCTACAACTGGGAGTGCGAAGAGACTCTGGCACGTGCCTTTGGCAACGATGGGGAGCTGGTTGCCTCCATGGGCAAGGCTTACATGGACGGTCTCCATGAAAACGAAGGCGTTTGCTGTTGTGCCAAGCATTTCCCCGGCAACGGTCAGGATTACCGGGATGCCCACTTGTCCAACAATGTGAACCATTTTGGCTATGAGAAGTGGATGCAGACCTACGGTCATGTTTATAAGACCCTGATCGACGGCGGTCTGGATGCCATCATGGGTGGTCACATCCTGATGCCCGAGTATATGCGGGAAATCGACCCTGACATTACCCCCGACACCATTATGCCTGCTACCCTGTGCCCGGAGATCATGACCGGGCTGCTCCGGGAGAAGCTGGGCTTTAACGGCATGGTGGTTACCGATGCTTCCCATATGGTTGGCATGACCAACCGGATGAAGCGCAAGGATATGCTGCCCGCCGCCATCAATGCCGGCTGTGATATGTTCCTGTTCTTCAACGATCCCGACGAGGACTTCGCCACCATGCTGGATGCCTACAAAACCGGCATCATCAGCGAAGCGCGGATGGTAGAGGCCCTAACCCGGATCCTGGGCCTGAAGGCCGCCAAGGGCCTGCACAAGAAATCTGTGGACGAGCTGTGCGGCACCGATGAAGCGCTGGCAGAGGTTCTGGCGGATCCTGAGCACCGTGCCTGGTCCGGCCGGATCTCCAAAGACGCGCTGACTCTGGTCAAATATAAGGACGAAGGTGTCCTGCCGCTGAATCCCGAGAAGACCAAACGGATCATGATTGTCAACATTAAGGGCGCGGATGGCCCTATGGCTGCGCTGGCGGCTATGGCTATGGGTCAGGGCGGATCCCGGAAAACCCCGGCAGAGAAGCTGGTAGAGCTTCTGGAAGCCAAAGGCTTTGAGGCCTTCGTTTACGAAAGTCCCCTGGATAAGATCAAGGCGCAAATTGCCCGGGGCGAGAAACCCAGTTTGAATTTGTATTTTGCGGGAAAGAATGCTATTGCGGACTTCACTGCCGGACAGGATCTGGTGATTTCCCTGTTCAATGTGGCCAACGGCCACCCCGCCTTCGGTCTGAGCAAGGGCGGCGGCGAGATTCCCTGGTATGTCCATGAGCTGCCGGTGATCGGCATCTCTGTGAACAAGCCCACCATGCTGGCGGATGCGCCCATGCTGCGGACCTATATCAACACCTACGATTCCCACGACGACACCCTGGAAGCTCTGGTGGAAGCATTGGTTACCGGTCCTGAGGCCTTTAAGGGCCAGGATCCCATTGACAGCTACTGCGGTATGTGGGACACCCATATGTAAATTGAGAGGTTTTTCATGTCTGTATTTGATTCTTTTGAAAAGAAGCATGACTATCTGGTGTGCGTGGACTCGGACGGCTGTGTCATGGACACCATGAACTGTAAGCATTTTCATTGCTTTGGTCCCTGCATGATTCATGAATGGGTCCTGGAGCAGTGGCAGGAGGAGATCCTGCGCCGCTGGAATGATATTAACCTGTTCCAGATGACCCGGGGTATCAACCGGTTCAAGGGCCTTGCCAAAGCTCTGGGGGAGATCAGCGAAAAGTACACCCCAATTATTGGCGTGGAGGGTCTGCGTCGGTGGGTGGAGTCTGCTCCGGCTTTGAGCAATGACGCACTGCTGAAGGCCATCGAAACCTGTGAGGATGACGATACCCGCCTTTGCCTGCAAAAGGCGCTGAACTGGAGCCTGGCTGTCAACGAAAGCATTACCCTACTGCCCGAGGAGCTGAAGGTTCCTTTTCCCGGCGCTAAGGAGGGCCTGGCGGCGGCGCATTCCTTTGCGGATGTGGCTATGGTTTCCAGCGCCAACCGGGACGCGGTGGAGGAAGAATGGGAGAAGTTCGGCCTTTTGGAGCATACGGATATCGTCCTGGCGCAGGATGTGGGCAGCAAGGCCTATTGCATCGAGAAAATGCTGGAATTCGGTTATGATCCGGAAAAAGTGCTTATGGTTGGCGATGCTCCCGGCGACTGCGATGCCGCGGAAAAGACCGGTGTTTGGTATTTCCCCATCCTGGTCAATTGGGAAGAGGAAAGTTGGACAGAACTGCGCGAGGCTGCGCTGGATTTGTTCCGGGCCGGAAGCTATGGCTCAATTCAGGCAGACAAGAAGCAGGTTTTTGTGGAAAACCTGGGTGGTTAATCAGCTTTAACCTGCCGGAGCTTTCCTTGGCAGGACAATCATGGAGGGAATTGTATTATGTACGGAAAACTTTTGGATTCTATTGGATTTGTATCTTCATTTGACCCGGAAGTTGCGGCTATGATGAGCCGGGAGCTGGGCAGACAGCAGGACGGTCTGGAACTGATCGCGTCCGAAAACTTTGCTTCCCCGGCAGTGATCGCAGCCATGGGCTCCATCCTGACCAACAAATATGCAGAGGGCCTGCCCGGCAAGCGGTATTACGGCGGCTGTCAGTATGTGGATGAGCTGGAAAGCCTGTGCATCCAGCGGGCAAAGGATCTGTTTGGCGCGGAATTTGCCAATGTACAGCCCCACTCCGGCGCCCAGGCCAACGCGGCGGTGCAGTTGGCGCTGCTGAACCCTGGTGATACCATCATGGGCATGAGCCTGGCTAACGGCGGCCACCTTTCCCACGGCAGCCCTGCCAATATCTCCGGTAAGTATTATAAGGTCGTGTCCTACGATGTGAACCATGAGACCGGCCTGATCGACTATGACGAGATCCGGGACTTGGCGAAGAAGAACAGCCCCAAGCTGATCATCGCCGGAGCGTCCGCCTATCCCCGGGCTATTGATTTCAAGGTTTTCGCGGATATTGCCCATGAGGTGGGCGCGGTGCTGATGGTGGATATGGCCCATATTGCGGGCCTGGTTGCCGGCGGAGTTCACATGAACCCGGTTCCTTACGCGGATATCGTTACCACCACTACCCACAAGACCCTCCGGGGTCCCCGGGGTGGTCTGATCCTGGCCAAGGAGGAATTCGCCAAGAAGCTGAATTCCGGTGTGTTCCCCGGTACCCAGGGCGGTCCCCTGGAGCACGTTATCGCAGCAAAGGCTATTTGCCTGAAGGAAGCTGCCAGTCCTGAATTCAAGGTTTATGCCCAGAACGTGGTGAAAAATGCTAAGATCATGGCATCTTCCTTGCTGGAGGAGGGCTTCGACCTGGTCACCGGCGGTACGGACAATCATCTGATGCTGGCAGACCTGCGGCCCATGCACATCACCGGCAAGGAGCTTCAGGCCCGGCTTGATGAAAACCACATCACCCTGAACAAGAACGCCATCCCCGGCGATCCGGAGAAGCCTGCCATCACCAGCGGCGTCCGCATTGGCACCGCCGCGGTCACTACCCGTGGTCTGGGCGAGGCTGAGATGAAGGTCATTGCCAAGTGCATCGGCATGACGGCCCGGGATTACGAAGGCTCCCAGGCAGAAGTTCGTGCCACCGTGGCAGATATTTGCCGTCAGTTCCCCCTGTATAAGTAAAATCGGGGCGTGTCGCTGGAATTGCGACACGCCTTTTGCAAGAGACGAAGCATATGAATCAGAAGCGTGGATTTCAACTGAATAAAGCCATGATTGTTACCATCCTGACCTTGGCCTGGCCTACCATGATGGAGCAGCTTATGCAGACCGCTGTCCAGTACATCGATACCGCTATGGTGGGTTCCCTGGGAACCCAGGCTACGGCGGCAGTTGGGGCCACCACTACGGTAAATTGGCTTATCGGCAGCACTGTGTCTGCGTTGGGTGTGGGATTCCTGTCCTATATCGCCCGGGCCTGTGGGGCAGGGGAACGGTCGGAAACGGCAAAATCCGCGGGCCAGGCGGTGCTTGTGACGTTTGTGGCAGGCATCCTGTTTACGTGTGTGACCCTGGGGCTCAGTGGTGTGATCCCGGTATGGATGCAGGTGGATCCGGACATTCGGGATCTGGCGGCGCAGTATTTCTTTATTCTGTATCTGCCTATGCTGCCCCGAACGGCAACTATTATTTTCGGCACGGTGCTTCGGGCGGCAGGGGACACCAAAACCCCTATGAAGGTGGGCGTTCTGGTGAACCTGGTCAATGTGGTGCTGAATTTTCTGCTGATTTATCCTACCCGGACCATGACGCTATTGGGTCTGACGTTTACCATGCCCGGCGCGGGCATGGGCGTGATAGGCGCGGCGGCCGCCAGCGCCGTAGCGTTTACCCTTGGTGGTATCTGCATAACTGTGGTGCTTTGGAAGCATCCTATGGTTTCGCCCAAAGGCAGCAGCTTCCGGCCGGACCCCGGGATCCTGAAGCCTTGCTTCCGGATTGCTATCCCCAATATGCTCCAGCGATTCGGAACATCCCTGGGTTATGTGGCCTTCGCGGCTATGATCAACTCCCTGGGTGATGTGGCAACCGCTGCCCACACCGTTGCAAACACGGTGGAATCCGCTTTTTACATTCCCGGTTACGGAATGCAGACCGCGGCGGCGACCCTGGCGGGCAACGCCTACGGTGCCCGGGACCGAAAGAAGATGGAAGATATGGCATCCATGTTCATCCCCATTGAAGTGGGGTTGATGATTCTTTCCGGCGGAATCCTGTTCCTGACCGCACCCTTCCTGGTAGATCTGTTTTCTGATGCCCCGGAGGTTATCGGTCTGGGCACCACGGTGCTGCGGATGGTTGCGGTATCCGAGCCGTTTTATGGGTTTTCTATTATCCTGGAGGGCATGATGCTGGGCGTGGGCAACACAAAAGCACCTTTTGCCTTTAATCTGGCGGGTATGTGGGGTGTCCGGATCGTGGGCACTTTCATCTTTACCCAGCTCTTGGGTCAGGGACTGGTGGCCGCCTGGGGTTGTATGATCGCCCATAATCTGCTGATTTTCGGATTGTACCTGATCTGCTACCTGCGGGGGACATGGAATCCACTGGCAACCACTACGTAAAAAATTTAAGCCTGACAGGTATTTCGCCTGTCAGGTTTTTCCATAGAGCGGAGATTTCTCCATGTCGCGATATGCTCTGTAAATTGTAGTTTTTGGTACTGGTGCGGGAGCACCCTCGGCCCCCGCTTTTAAGAGGGGGATGGCAAAAATCGGCTCTTCGGAACCGATTTTTGACTGGGGGAGTTCGTTTTTTGCTCCATCCCGCACCTTCGGGCCCCCCCTCGTAAACGCGGGGGGCAAGGGGTGCAGTGCCAATATAAACCACAACTACAATTTATCGAATTAACAATGGTATGGCATGGTTCGATTCCCCCCGTCTGAATACCATACCAACAAGAAAAGCCACCCCGAAGGGTGACTTTTCTTATTGGTGGAGCCGAGGGGAATCGATGAAATCAAGGAGTTGCCGCCGTCGAGACCGGCGGCAAGCAGATGTCCACCGGACATCTGCATTTTGAATGGTTCGATTCCACATCGTCTCAATACCATACCATAAAGAAAAGACCACCCGATGGGTGGCCTTTTCTTTATGGTGGAGCCGAGGGGAATCGAACCCCTGTCCGAAAGCAACTTGGAAAGAACTTCTCCGGGCGCAGTTTGTTATTTACATTCCCTCCTCCCGCCGGGAACAAACACCCTGCGGGATTCAGTAGCTTCATGATGCATGGTACGCGCAAAGCTTTGCGTACGCACGTTCTCCACTCAAATCACACCCGAGCCCGGCTCGTGGACCTTCCGGGGCGGATGGGCGCCTAATTAGGCAGCCAGAGCAACGTAATTGTTGTCAGTTAAATTTAAAAGATACCGGTTTTAGCGTGGTCAGGCGCCACGGCCCGCTTATCCAGCCTCACTACCCCCGTCGAAACCAGTACGGCCCCGTATCTGAAGTAAGAGGGAATCCGTCAATGCGGATGTGGCAATCCGCTGCAGAAGGAGATTGCCACACCAGTCTGCGGACTGGTTCGCAATGACATCATTTTTTTGAATATTTAGAATCTGCCGTAGGGATCAGGCAGCTTGGTGGGGGCAGGGTAGGCAACACCCTTGGTGTCCACGGTGATGGAAGCGATCTTCTGCTCCTGGACGGGCCGATCCTGCATTCCGGTCCGGGTCTTGGCGATGGCATCCACCACATCCATGCCGGAGGTCACCTTGCCAAAGGCGGCGTACTGGCCGTCCAGGTGCTTGGCATCCTGGTGCATGATGAAGAACTGGCTGCCTGCGGAGTTGGGGCTCTGGGAACGGGCCATGGACAGCACACCCCGCTTGTGCCGGAGGTCGTTCTTGATGCCGTTGAAGAAGAACTCGCCCTTGATGCAGTAGCCGGGGCCGCCCATGCCGGTGCCCTCGGGGCAGCCGCCCTGGATCATAAAGCCGGGGATGACCCGGTGGAAGATCAGGCCGTCATAGTAATTGTGGTTGCACAGGTCGATGAAATTGTAAACGCTCTGGGGTGCCTTGTCGGGATACAGCTCGCCTTCGATGACACCGCCGTTTTCCATGGTGATCTTAAAAGTGGGATTTGCCATATTCAGTACCTCTCTTTCATAGCCCGCTCGATCTGACGCTTGGCGTCCCGCTCGGCTTCGGCTTGTCGTTTGTCGTGAAGTTTTTTGCCCTTGCACAGGCCGATTTTTACCTTGACCCTGCTGCCCTTGAAATAGACGGAAAGGGGGATCAGGGCGAAGCCGTCCTGCTTGACCTTGCCGTAGAGCCGCATGATCTCCCGCTTGTGCATCAGCAGCCGCCGGGGCCGGCGGGAGTCCACGTTGAACCGGTTGCCGTGGTCATAGGGGGAGATGTGCATCTGATTCAGCAGCAGCTGGCCGTCTTTGATGCCGCACCATGCGTCCTTCAGGTTCAGAGTGCCCGCCCGGATGGACTTGACCTCCGTGCCCACCAGCTCGATACCAGCTTCGTATTCTTCTTCGATAAAATATTCATGCCGGGCTTCCCGGTTGGTGGCCATGACCTTGACGCTCTGCTTTTCCAGATCGCACACCCCCTTTCAAGGATTCTTTTTGTATTATACCATGCCTGTCAAGGGGAGAAAAGATAGAAAACTGACAGAAAAATGCTGTTGCGATAAACGAACAAATGTGCTATAATAGAACAAGCGAAGGGAGGGGTATGGATATGGCACAGGCATGGCCGGTGGATGTGATCTCGGTGTGCAGCACGGACGGGCAGATTCGCCCCCTGCGGCTGCGGTTTGAGGATGAAAGCCGGCAGACTCTGCGGATCAATGTGGAGGAGATTCTGTCCGTCCGGGAAATCCATCATGTGGGGGCGGAGGCCCAGGTCTATACCTGCCGGGCCCGGCTCTGGGACCGGCCCTGGGTCTTTGAGCTGAAGTACAGCATACGAAACCATTCCTGGACCATCCGCACCGCCGGAAACTGACGAAAAGAGTGGAAATGAGCGGGGGATTGTGGTATGATAGATTGTAGTTTATATCAGCACCGCACCCCTTGCCCCCCGCATTTATGAGGGGGGGTGGCCCGAAGGGCCGGGGGGAGAAAAAAGAACTCCCCCAGTCAAAAATCGGTTCCGAAGAGCCGATTTTTGCCAGCCCCCTCTT
>JAFVWL010000119.1 GCA_017501695.1 Oscillospiraceae bacterium | reverse complement strand
TGAATAAATCGTCTGCGGCAGCTGACGGATCTTTTGACCCAACTTATCCGTTTGAAAACCGGGAAATACACAAAGTATTCCTCCGCTTTCCAAACTTCAATTTGGGCCAAAATCTCTCGCCATCTGCTCTTGCCGATTTAATCAGAGCTTCCTTAGTACTGAAAATAGGAGACTGATTGTGACAAGATTCTTTGTAACCCCCGAAGAAATGACCGGGGATACCATATTATTAACCGGCGAAAATGCCGCCCATGCCAAGGTGCTTCGTCTGAAGGAAGGGGAGCAGGTGCTCGTATGCGATGGCCAGGGCTGTGAATGTCTGTGCGCCGTCACCGAAGCCGGTGCGAAAGAAACGGTTGTGGAGATTCTGGAGCGGAGAACCAGCGAAACCGAAGCTGCCGTCCGGGTCAGTGTCTATCTGGCCTTCCCCAAGGCGGACAAGCTGGAGCACGTGATCCAGAAGGCCACCGAGCTGGGCGCGGCGGAGATTATCGCCTTCCCCAGCGCCCGGTGTGTGTCCCGGCCCGACGAAAAGAGCCTGAAAAAGAAACTGGAGCGGTGGCAGAAGATCGCTTCCTCCGCCGCTGAGCAGTCTGGACGGGGCGTGATCCCCCAGGTGCGGGTGCTGGGCAGTCTGGCGGAAGCCCTGAAGCAGGGCAGGGAAGGGGATCTGGCTCTGATGTTCTACGAGAACGAGCAGGCCACCACCTTGCGGATGGCGCTGTCTGCCAGGAAATACAGAACCGTCAGCCTGCTCACCGGCCCCGAAGGTGGCCTGGAGGAAAAGGAAGTGGCCCATGCCATGGATGCCGGCTGGCAGGTCTGCACCCTGGGAAAACGGATTCTCCGGTGTGAAACCGCGCCGCTGTGCGCTCTGAGTGCCGTGATGTACGACGCGGGGGAATTTTAATATGAAGAAGGATGTAAGAGTTTACAATGTCCTGTTTCCCGTCTGGATGCTGGTGACCCTGCCCATGATCTGGTGGATCGTGATTCCCGGGAACTTTATCATTGATTCACTGGTGCTGTTCCTGGCGGCGAAAAGGCTGAAGGCGGAGGACCCGAAGGGGCTGTACAAGCGGCACATTCTGCCGGTGTTCCTGTTCGGCTTCCTGTCGGACATTCTGGCAGCCATCCCCATGTGGGGCGGCGTGCTGCTGGAGCTGGGCGGAATTTACGGAGATTCCCCCCTTCTGACGGTACCCGGTGTGGCTCTGGCAGGGGGATTGATCTTTGTGTTCAACTACTTCATTACCTTCCGCAAATGTGAAAAGCCCCTGCGCAAAAAGCTGTCGCTGATCCTGGCCGTCGCCACCGCGCCCTATACCTTCCTGATCCCCTCTGCCTGGATCTACTGAAAACTACACCCGGTTCGAAAAAGCGAACCGGGTGTTTGTTGTTTATTGTTCACATTTTCTCTATTCTTTTTTACAAATGTATGCTATAATGCTTGATAATGGTTTCTTATGCGCATTCGGCGCAAAATGAATTTGAAGGAGAATACCAAATGGGATTATTTGATAAAATTTTCGGCACCCGTTCCCAGCGTGAGGTCAAGAAGCTCCAGCCTACTGTGGACAGGATCCTCAGCCTGGAGGGCGAGTATGCCGCGCTGTCCGAGGAAGCCCTCCGGGGCAAGACCGCCGAGTTTAAGGGCCGGCTTGAAAACGGTGAAACCCTGGACGACCTGCTGCCCGAGGCGTTTGCCGCCATCCGGGAGGCCGCCTGGCGTGTGCTGGGCATGAAGCCTTACCCCGTCCAGCTCATTGGCGGCATCATCCTGCACCAGGGCCGCATCGCCGAGATGAAAACCGGCGAAGGCAAGACCCTGGTTGCCATCCTGCCCTGCTACCTGAATGCCCTCACCGGCCGGGGTGTCCACGTGGTCACCGTCAACGATTACCTGGCCCGGCGTGACTCTGAGTGGATGGGCAAGGTCTACCGCTATATGGGTCTGACTGTTGGCCTGATCGTCCCCGGCATGATGCCCAGGGAGCGGAAGGACGCCTACGCCGCCGATATCACCTACTGCACCAACAACGAGCTGGGCTTTGACTACCTCCGGGACAATATGTCCATCTACAAGGAGGAGCTGGTTCAGCGCGGCCATAACTTCGCCATCGTGGATGAGGTGGACTCCATCCTGGTGGACGAAGCCCGTACCCCTCTGATCATCTCCGGCAAAGGTGAGGATTCCTCCAAGCTCTATGAGCTGGCAGACCACTTCGTCTCCACCCTGCGCAAAAAGGTTTTCGCCAAGACCGAGGACAAGGAAGTCCATGATGATTACGACTGCGATTACTTCGTGGACGAGAAAAGCCGCACCGTCAGCCTCACCGCCTCCGGCATCGCCAAGGCCGAGCGCCACTTCGGCGTGGAGAACCTGGCAGACCCGGATCACGGCGAGCTGAACCACCACCTGAACCAGGCCATGAAGGCTCGGGGTTTGATGAAAAAGGATATCGACTATGTGGTGAAGGACGGTCAGATCATCATTGTCGATGAATTCACCGGCCGTCTGATGTACGGCAGACGCTATAACGAGGGCCTCCACCAGGCCATCGAAGCCAAGGAGGGCGTGAAGGTGGCCGGCGAAAGCAAGACCCTGGCCACCATCACCTTCCAGAATTTCTTCCGCCTGTATAATAAGCTCTCCGGCATGACCGGCACCGCTCTGACGGAAGAAGAGGAATTCGCCGCCATCTACCACCTGGACGTGGTGGAAATTCCCACCAACCGTCCCGTGATCCGTAAGGATCTGCCCGATGTGGTCTACAAGACCGAGGCAGGCAAATTCCGTGCCATCGTCCGCCAGGTCAAGGAGTGCCATGCCAAGGGTCAGCCTGTGCTGGTTGGCACCATCTCCATTGAAAAGAGCGAAATTCTCTCCAAGCTTCTGAAGCGGGAGGGCATCCCCCATAACGTGCTGAACGCCAAGTACCACGAAATGGAAGCCCAGATCGTGGCCCAGGCCGGCTGGTACGGTGCCGTCACCATCGCCACCAACATGGCAGGCCGTGGTACGGACATTATGCTGGGCGGCAACGCGGAATACATGGCCATGAACGATCTGCGCAAGCAGGAGATCCCCGAGGAGCTGCTCCGGGAGGCCAATTCCTACGCCGAAACCACCGACCCCGAGATTCTGGCAGTCCGGGCAAAGTATGAGGCCCTGCTTGAGCAGTACCGGGATCAGATCGCCCAGTACGCCGAGAAGGTTCGGGCCGCAGGCGGCCTGTGCATCATCGGCACCGAACGCCATGAGTCCCGCCGAATCGACAATCAGCTCCGGGGTCGTGCCGGCCGTCAGGGCGACCCCGGCGAAAGCCGCTTCTATCTGAGCATGGAGGACGATCTGATGCGTCTGTTCTCCGCCGACCGGGTGATGAGCCTGATGGATACCCTTGGCCTGGATGAGGACACCCCCATCGACCAGAAGATTTTGTCCGGCGCGGTGGAAAACGCCCAGAAGAGCGTGGAAAGCCGGAATTTCCGGTCCAGAAAGAGCGTCCTGGAGTACGACGACGTGATGAACACCCAGCGTGAAATCATCTATGAACAGCGCCGGAAGGTTCTGGACGGTGAGAATCTGAGCCAGACCATGCTCAACAACCTCCGCCGTGTGGTGGAGGGCCTGGTGGCCACAGTCACCGCGGAGCTGGGAGGCATCTCCAATCAGGAGGAGCTGAATGCCCTGCTGAAGCGGATGGAGAACATTTATTTCCCTGCCGGTGCCGTGGTGCTTTCCGATGAGGAGCTGGCCGCCATGAAGCCCGGCGACCTGGCAGAGCTGCTTTATGAGAAAGCTGCCCAGGGCTATGCCCTTCGGGAGAAGGCCTTCGGCGAAACTGTCATGCGTGAGCTGGAGCGTGTCGTTATGCTCCGGGTGGTGGATGAATACTGGATGGATCACATCGATGCCATGGACGAGCTGAAGCAGGGCATCGGCCTCCGTGCCTACGGTCAGCATGACCCCGTCACCGAGTATAAGGAGCAGGGCTATGCCATGTTCGAAGCCACCGTCCACGCCATCCAGGAGGAGACGGTCCGCCGCCTGTTCCTGGCCCGGATTCGCCCCCAGCAGGAGGTCAAGCGCGTGAAGGTCGCCAAGGAAACCAGCGCCGTAGGCACTGCCGACAGCATTGTAAAACCCAAGCCCGTCCGCACCGCTGCCACCAAGGTGGGCCCCAACGATCCCTGCCCCTGCGGCAGCGGCAAGAAATACAAAAAGTGCTGCCGGGCCAAGGACATTGCCGCCGGGAAAAATGCAGAATGATGAATGCTGAATGCAGATTTTTCGAAAAAACTGAAACATCAGGAGAAAAGAAATGGCATTTCGCAATCAAAAAAATGGAAATCTTGAATATCTGACCGCGGATTCCATCTCGGTTCCGCACTGCTTCACCACCCGGCTGGGCGGTGTCAGCACCGGATGCCTCGCCAGTCTGAATCTGGGCATTCACCGGGGGGATACCAGGGAAAATCTGATGGAGAACTACCGCATCCTGGGCGATGCCGTGGGCTTCCGTCCGGAGGAACTGGTGTTCACCCGTCAGACCCATACAGACATTGTCCGGATTGTGGACGAAACCAACGCCGGAGAGGGACTGTTCCGACCTGTGGAGCCGGAATGCGACGGCCTGATCACCAATGTCCCCGGATTGACCCTGGCGGCCTTTACCGCCGACTGTACCCCCATCCTGCTCCATGACCCCGTCACCGGCGCGGTGGGCGCGGTCCATGCAGGCTGGCGCGGAACTGTGGCGGACATCGCAGGCAAGGCCGTCCGGGCCATGGTCGCTGCCTATGGCTGCAAACCGGAAAACATCCGGGCCGCCATCGGCCCCAACATCGGATTCTGCTGCTTTGAAACGGACCGGGACGTGCCCGACGCGGTCCGGGCCCTTCTGGGGCAGGAGAGCGGAGAATATATCCGCACCGTGGGAGAAAAATACCGGGTGGATCTGAAGGGCGTGAACCGGGCATTGCTTCAGCGTGCCGGTGTCCGTTACATTGATGTCAGCTGTGAATGCACCGCCTGCCGTCCGGATCGGTTCTGGTCCCACCGGATCACCGGAGGCAGCCGTGGTTCCCAGGCTGGACTGATCCGCTGCCAGGGAGGAAAGTAACATGAAAAAAATCGCAATTGCGCTGGTGCTTGCCCTGCTGCTTCCGATTTTTGCCGGATGCGAATCCGGGCAGGGCTATATTCCCACCGGAAACGGTCTGGCGGATGCGGTCCTGCCGACAGAGCAGACCCAGGAGGCGCCGGGACTGGACCAGGAGCAGAGCCGGTTCTACACCCTGGCCTATTATGCCGACCAGGGCTTCAACCCCTATCTTTGCAACGCGCTGAACAACCGGATGCTGTTTTCTCTGCTTTACCAGGGACTGTTCAGCGTGGACAGAAACTACAATGCCGTCCCCATTCTCTGCGAGCGGTTTACCGTGTCCGAGGATCTGACAGAGTTCACCTTCTATCTGGAGGATGCCACCTTCTCCGACGGCACCTACCTCCGGGCGGAGGATGTGGTTGCCAGTCTGGAGTATGCCCGGGAATCGGACATCTACGAAGGCCGCTTTGACAAGATTGATGAGATCAGAGTCGTCAGCGAAAGCGCCATCCTCATAGAAACGGACATTCCCTATGAGAATCTGCCCCTGCTGCTGGATATCCCCATCGTCAAGGCAAGTCAGGTGGAGCTGCCCACTCCCGTGGGTACCGGCCCCTATGCCATCACCAACACCGCGGCCGGACTGACCCTCCAGCTTCGGGGCAACTGGTGGTGCAAGGCAGAACTGCCCATCCGCGATGTGTCCATCCCGCTGTTCCCGGCAGAAAATGCCGCCCAGATCCGGGATGAATTTGAGTTTTCTGACCTGGGACTGTCCATCTCCGATCCCGGCGCTGCCAGCTACGCGGAGTATCGCTGCGACTATGAGCTGTGGGAAATCGAATCGGGTTTGCTGGTTTTTCTGTGCTGCAACACAGAAAGCAAGGTCTTTTCCAACGACAAGGTCCGTGCGGCTCTGACCTATGCCATCGACCGGACCTCCATTCTGCAGAAATGCTATAACGGCTTCGGTATGACCACCACCCTGGCGGTGTCGCCCAACTCTCCCTTCTTTGACCGTGGACTGGGTGCTCAGGGAACCTATGCCCCGGAAAAATTCCGGCAGGCCGTCAAGGAAGAGGGCCTTCTGGGCTCTGAGGTGGTGCTTCTGGTCAACAAGTCCGACTCTGTTCGGGTTCAGGCCGCCAGAATGATCGTCGATATGCTGGAGGAGGCAGGTCTGGTCGTCACTCTGGAGGACTGGTCCACGCCCTACTATAAGCAGAAGCTGACCACCGATGAATATGATCTCTACCTGGGTCAGACCAAGCTGTCTCCCACCATGGATCTCAGCCAGTTCTTCGCCCCCTACGGCGCACTGAGCTATGCGGATCTGGACGATGCTTCCTGCTACTCCATGGCCACGGAAGCCCTGGAAAACAGCGGTAATTTCTACGGCCTCCATCAGCTCATTCAGGCAGACGGCCAGCTGGTGCCGGTACTGTTCCGGACCTACGGTGTCTACGCCAAGCGCGGCCAGGTGGGCCAGCTCAATCCTGCCCGGGACAATGTGTTCTTCTACACCCTGGGCAAGACACTCCAGGAGGTTATGACCATCGAAACAGCCCTGGACTGAATCGGAATCAAAAACGCACCCGGAATGAACCGCCCCTTGTCAAGTAGACCGGGAAAATAACTAAAAATAGCAAGCAGCTGCTGCCGTCATGGTGGCAGCTGTTTTGTTTAGGCCGCATAGCGAGCCTTGTATTTCTGGATTCGTTTGTTTACTGGAATCGGATACT
>JAFVWL010000118.1 GCA_017501695.1 Oscillospiraceae bacterium | reverse complement strand
CTCTGAATAAATCGTCTGCGGCAGCTGACGGATCTTTTGACCCAACTTATCCGTTTGAAAACCGGGAAATACACAAAGTATTCCTCCGCTTTCCAAACTTCAATTTGGGCCAAAATCTCTCGCCATCTGCTCTTGCCGATTGAATCAGAGCTTCCCTAATTCTTGGTTAAATGGTTTCAGAGCTTACCGAGGATATATCGTGTCAGAAAAGGCCGAGGACGACAGTGGGCTGTCGCCCACCTAGAACGAGAACGCATTATGACACGATTTAGACCGGTAAGAATTAAACTGTTTAATCAAGAGTTAGTATAATCCGGCAGCAATAAAAAAGTACGGGAGAGGCAGTCCGCCTCTCCCGTTGCTGAATTGGGAAACTCGTTACCAGATAACCACTCTCTTGGAGGGGGCCAGATACATACCGTCGGTCTTTTTCACTTGGAAGGTTTCATACCACTCGGCGAAGTTTCTCGGGGGCATATTGGCCCGGAGGTAGCAGGGGCCGTGAACGTCCACCTGCAGCAGCAGTGCCTGATATTCGGGCTTTGCCTTCTGGCACCAGACCTTTGCCCAGTTGGTGAAGTATTCCTCAAAGGAAACGCCCTCGGTCTGGGACATGATGTCCAGAGTTACTGCCATACCGCCG
This sequence comes from Oscillospiraceae bacterium, assembly GCA_017501695.1. Lineage (GTDB taxonomy): Bacteria > Bacillota > Clostridia > Oscillospirales > Oscillospiraceae > Faecousia. Next base: position 44,239 of record JAFVWL010000118.1, on the reverse strand, counting down.
TTGTCGGCAATGTTTTCGCTGACGGTGAACTTGCCGTTGACAGTGCCCCAGGGCAGCTCGATGCCGTCGAACTGGCGGATCATGGCATTGACCTTCTTGTTGAACTTCCGCTCGTCGGCCTTGGTCCACCAGTTGTTCAGATTGCCCATCTCGTCGCACTTGGCGCCGTTGGAGTCGAAGGCATGGGAAATCTCATGACCGATTACCGCGCCGATGCCGCCCAGGTTTTCGCTTCTGGTCTGATGGATGGAGTAGAAGGGGGGCTGCAGAATGGCAGCAGGGAAGGTGATGTCGTTGACGAAGGGATCGTAGCAGGCGTTGACCATGTGTCCGGGCATTGCCCAGTGGGTGCGGTCCACTTCCTTGCCGAGCTTGCTGAAATTGTCCTCCATTCGGATGGCTCTCAGAGCGGAAACGATGTCGAAGAGGGACTTGCTTTCATCAAACACCAGCTTGCTGTAGATTTCCTCCACCCGGTCAGGATAGGCCAGCTTCAGACCCATCTTGCTCAGTTTCAGAATGGCCTTGTCCTTGGTGGCCTGCTCCAGAATGTCGTTGGTGGCGATGCGCTTCTGATAGGTGGCAACGATCTGCTGAACGATTTCGGTAATGTCCTTCTTGGCTTCCTCGCCAAAGTACTTTTCGCCGTAGTACAGACCCACGGGTTCGCTGTACATGGAGGATGCCAGCTGATAGGCAAACTTCTCGGGGGAGGAAGGGGCTGCAATGCCAGAGAGGGCTCTGCTGAAGCCGCCGCCCAGATCCCGAAGCTCCTCGGACAGCAGACTGCAACTGCCCATCAGGGTCACCACATAGGCCCAGTTCTTGTACAGCTCAAAGGTGTCCTGGTTGAACACTTCCTTGAAGTTCTTGAAGTACCGGGGCTCCGCCACGATGATCTCCTCGGGAATCTCCCCGAACAGATCGGTCAGCAGCTTCTTCAGGTTCATAGGCTTGACCATGCCTGCCACCCGTCCGGTCTTCATGGGGTTGTACATCTTGACGTACTCAGACCATTCCTCGCTGGTCTTCACGTACTTGGCAATCAGCGCGTCAAAGGCCAGGGTGTCCTTGAGCAGAAGGTCGCACTCCTCCTCGCTGTGGCCGGCGATGGCGAGTACCTGCTTTGCAAAGCCGCTCCACAGATTCAGCAGCATATCTCTTTGCTGCTCCTTTCCCTCCTTGTAATAGGAGGCGTCGGGCAGGATCACGCTGGGGCCCTGAATCATGACGCAGTGGTGGACGGTGTCCTTCATGTTGGGCTCCACAGCGATGCTGATGGGCATGGCGATGCCCTTGAGAATCAGCTCCTTGGTGTGAAGGTTGTAGCCTCTCAGAGTGCCGAGCTTTTTGAGAATGGCCAGCTGCTTCAGCGCAGGCTTGATGCCGTGCTTTTTCTTCCGCTTTACATCCTTTGCAAGGGTATACAGCGTGCAGGCTCTTGCCAGATGCTCATTAGGATAGGCGCCATCGGCGCACATTGTGTTAAACTCACCAATCATGAGTTTCTCCACAGAGGTCATGAGGTTGGCCACACCGCCAGCAATGGGCATGTCCTCGGGGATCACCAGCTCCTCCAGCTTTGCCTGGTTGACGAAGGTATACAGGTCATCCTGAATTCTAATCTCTTCCATGATTATCTCCCTTAAAATGAAAAGTAATGATGATGAAAATCATATATCTTATTTATACCATTACAAACAATTATTGTAAAGAGGCAGTTCAGTGATACCAGCAGGATTGTTTTGAATTTTTACGATATGAAAACGGGGCTGTGCAAACAGCCCCATTGTTCCTGTGTGATTTGTCTGTTACTTTTTGGAGGGTACGATCTCCAGCCAGTAGCCGTCCGGGTCCGTGATGAAGTAAATACCCATAGCCGGATTCTCGAAGCAGATGCAGCCCATCTCCTGGTGCAGCTTGTGTGCGGCCTCAAAGTCATCCGCTTCGAAGGCAAGATGGAACTCGCATTCGCCCAGATCATAGGCTTGGGGATGCTCCTCCAGCCAGGTGAGCTCCAGCACAAAGGGCGTTTCCTCGTTGCCGATGTAGACGATGATAAAACCATCGCCGTTGATGCGTCTGACCTCCCTCAATCCCAGCGCTTTTTCATAGAAAGCCATGGACTTGTCCAGGTCTGCCACATTGTAATTCTCGTGAACCATCTTGAATTTCATAGTGTACCTCATTTCCGCGCTCAGCGCTGTAATATTGACTCTGTATTTTGAATTTGCGGCTCGTATTCCGGATGATCCTTCAGGAAGGCATCGATGATGGATGGGTCATCCCAATAATGCATGGGGTAAACCTGCTTTGCCGAAAGGCGTTCCAGAAAATAGCACAGCCCTCTGTCATAGTCTTTTTCCTGTCTGGGGTCCAGAACCACGAAGGCCAGATCGATTTCCCGACCATGAACCGCGTCGGAAAGAAGCTGGATCTGTTCCCGGTAATGGATGGTCATCTGTTCATTGTAATCGTCGCTTTCCTCTTCCCAAACCCAATCGTTCAGATCACCTGCATGATAAATCAGCTTGTCGTGATCTTCGATCAGAAAAGCGACTCCCAAATCTGTGGATCGAAATGCATTGAGGCGTTGACCGCATCCCAGATCATAGCCCATTCCGGGGGATACCTGCAAGGCATCCACATTCCTGGGAACAGGGATGTCATCTGACAGAACTGCCCGAATCCGTTTCATGCCTGCACGCTCCAGCAGGGGAAAGATCTCCGGATTATAGTGGTCGCCGTGGCCATGACTGGAAAGAACAATAATCGGCTTGTTTCCGTCCAGTTCGGGCAGCTGCCCTTTTTCGTAATCAAACAAGTAGTAGCAGTCATCGGTTTCCACCAAAAAACAGCTGTGATGAATGTACCTTACAACCATACCGGCTTCCCCCCTCGCTTCCAGCGTAATATTTCTCATAATGAAATGATATTATATGAAATCCGGAATGTCAATGGAAGAAAATGCTTCCCTGCACGGGCAATGCAGGGAAGCAGTGAATTGATTTATGGAGCGTCCGCCGCTCTGGGACGGGACAGCATGCTGGTCTGCTGGGCAAAGATTTTGTGGAATGCGTAAAGCTCAATGAGGAAGGTCAGAGCCCAGGAGAAAATATAGCTTAAGTACAGGCTCTGGGGGGTGTGGAAGGCAGGAATCTGAAAGATCGTATAGATCCAGCCGATCCGCACACCGCACACGCCCAGTACGGAAATAATCATGGGGGCAACCGAAGCGCCCATGCCTCTCAGAGCGCCGGTGGTTACATCCATCAGACCGCATACAAAGTAGGGGATGGCGATGCAGCCCAGCCGGACCATGCCCCATTCAATGGCTTCGGCAGAATCGGTGATGTAAATGCCCAGCAGCGTTTCACCGCAGGCATACAGTGTCAGACCAAGCGTAAGACCCGTTACCGTGACGCAGGCCAGACAAATCTTCAGAACCTTCTTCACCCGGTCAAATTTCAATGCGCCCACATTCTGTCCTATGAAGTTCACAGCGGTCTGGTGGAATGCGTTCAGGGAAACATAAACAAAGCCCTCAATATTCTGGGATGCGGAGTTGCCGGACATCAGCACAGAGCCGAAGGAGTTGACGGAGCTCTGAATCAGCACATTGGAGATGGAGAACAGGCTGCTCTGAATGCCAGCAGGCAGGCCGATGCGGATGATCTTCTGCATCTGCGGACCGTAAAAGCGGAGCTTATTCAGCATAAGACGGGCAGCGTCGGTGCGGCGCATCAGAACGATGATCACAGCCACTGCGGAAACACCCTGAGAAATGGTGGTAGCCAAGGCGACACCGGCCACATTCATGTGAAGCTGGGTGACGAAAATCAGATTCAGCACCACGTTCACCACGCCGGAGATGGTCAGAAAGGTGAGCGGGCTTTTGGTGTCGCCCACCGCCCGGAGGATGGAGGCGCAGAAATTGTAAATCATGGCAAAGGTAATGCCGGCGAAATAAATCTTCATGTAAACCGCGGACAGGGGTAGCACATCCTCCGGCGTACCCATCCAGCGCAGCAGGGTTTCCGACATGGAAACGCCCAGAACAGTCAGAGCCAGACCGCAGACAATGGACATGGGAAGCGCTGTGTGAACGGTTCTGTGAACCGTTTCGTCCTCACGGCTGCCAATGCCGTGGGCAACGGTGACGCCGGCGCCCACGCTCAGACCGATGAAAAGATTGACAATCAGACTGGTAATGGAGCCGGTGGCGCCAACGGCAGCCACGGAAATGGAGCCGCAGAACCGACCCACGACTACCAGATCCGCCGCGTTGAACAGCAGCTGCAAAATACTGGTCAGAATGATTGGGATGGTGTAAAGTATGATGTTTTTCAGCAAAGGGCCTTCCAGCATCTGCTGGCTATTGTTTTTGACAGCCATAAATAATCTTCCTTTCGTAGGTCATTGATGCTATTATACTCCCCACGGCCCAGATGCGCAATAGCCTTGCGAAAACTTCCGCAGCTGTGCTATACTGTTCTTACAAGTCAGAACGAACAAAGGAGCGCTCTTATGAAAGCCAAGCACATCCCACGCATTGACCTCCATGACCGGATGGAGCTGAAAAACGCCCTACCTCTGCGCACACCCTATGTGATTTACATTGACCCCTGCGATACCTGCAATTTCCGATGCAAATTCTGCCCCTCCGGCAATCTGGGGCTGATGAAGAAAACCAAAGGCCGGGGCCACGGCCCCATGGATTTCCAGGTATATAAGGGCATCATCGATTCCCTGAAGGATTTCCCCGACCCCATCCGGGTGATTCGCCTGTACAAGGAGGGGGAACCCCTGCTGAATCCCCATTTTGCGGATATGGTACGCTATGCCAAGCAGTCAGCCCAGGTTTTACGTGTGGATACCACCACCAACGCATCCCTGCTGACCCGAGAACGGAGTCTTGAGATCATTGATGCCGGTCTGGACCGGCTGAATATCTCCGTAGAGGGCGTAAACGCGGAGCAGTACCGGGATTTCTCCGGACACAAGATGGACTATCAGCAATTTGTGGACAACATTGCCTTTTTCTATGACCACAAGGGCAAATGCGAAATGAACATCAAGATCAACGGCGACATTCTCACATCCGAGCAGGAGGAAGCCTTTTACCGTACCTTCGGAAACATCACCGATGGTATTTCCGTGGAACGCACCATTGAATACTGGCCCAAGTATAACGAGATGAAGGTGGAATTCGACGAAGGGGTCAGCCTTCTGGGAGGCCGGAGCAGGGAAGTGCAGGTCTGTCCCTATGTGTTCTACGAGATGTGCATCAATTCCGATGCCAGTTATTCCCTCTGCCGGTTTGACTGGAATCACGCCATGCTTCTGGATCATCACGTGGGAGCCCCTCCCACGCCGAAAAAAATCTGGGACAGCATCGTGCTGTGGAACTTCCAGCAGCAGTTCCTGAAAAAAGAGCGGAAGCTGATGACGGTTTTGTCCTGTCCCAAGTGCGGCATCCTGAAGCAGGGCGTCCCGGAGGATCTGGATGAATTCGCGGAAGAAATCCTGGATGAAATGTAAAACACTTTTCCACAGTCTGTGGAAAACCGCAATGAAAATGCCTCGATGTACCACAGGGTACACCGAGGCATTGTTTTTAATCAGCAGTCCTTCCGGTCTGCTTTCCAGTTGGCATCCGTTTCTGTGCTGGATGCAGTGGCTTTTGTGAGCTGCTGGATTATCTCACTGTAGTACCGGGCAGGAATCTGACCCAGAGAGAAGGTATTCTCCCCCTTGGGAGCATCATAGATATAACTGCCCCGGGTGACGGTTCCGGACTTGTAGAATACCGCGTCGTATACCGTCACATCGTCGTTTTCATCGCCCACGTAGGAACCGGAGAACCGCAGCTCCACACCGATTTCCAGGGTCGGGTCCTCGCGCCAGTAGGTATAGAAGACACCGCCATCCACCACGCTGCCCCGGAACCAGCCCATGCCGGTGAGCTTGCCGGACAGAGAAAGACCGTTGAGCTGCTTGCCGCCGAAGGCTTCCAGGGTTTTCGACGCCCGCGCATCTTCAGAAAGGACGAACACAGGCCGGTCCAGCTGGAGGATGCTCTGAGTCACTTCGTAGTCCTCAAGCTGCTGCTTCCAGCCGGTGAGCAGCTCCTCGTTCAGCTCTACTGGATGAACAAGACCAATGCTGGCATTTTCGGGCAGCTCATATTCCTCCTCGTCCACGGTATTGAAGGAACCGTCCTCCATATACCGGAAGGTATCGGTCAAAACACCCTGCTGATACACGCCCCAGACCAGACTGATGGCGAATTGGTGCATAATGGGATTCCGGACGAACAGGGCGTTCCAGCTGTCCCGATCCCAGCACCGCAGGGTGGCAAGGGCTGCTTCCAGACGGGTCTTTTGGGTGCTGACGGTGGTGCGGATCTGCTTTTTCATGGCCTTAAAGGCTTCGTAGGCTTCCGAAGCCTTGGGTTCATCGTCGGTTTTTCCGGGCGCAGGAAGATTTTTGACAGTCTTTCCGGCGTCCGTGGTGATGGAAAGCTCCAGCGACGGGGTCAGCCGGACGGTAAAGCTCCGCTTTCCATAGTCGAATATCCGCTTTCCTGCCTGGTCAAAGCCAAGGTCCGGTACAATCCGGTCGGCAAGCTCCTCCACACTGATGCCCAGCTCCTGGGCAGCGCTGTCCAGTGCGGCGGCAGCGGCAACCTTCACCTGACGAAACTTGAACTTCCGGGAAATGGCATCCACCGCCAGCAGCGCACCGGGGGCAGCGCTTAAGGTCAGCGCCTTTACACCGTCACAGGCAATGGCGCCCCGGGCGTTCTGGGGCCAGTCATTGATGGCGCGGATCAGCTTGACGCATACCGTTTCGCCGCCGTAAACGGCAGAGAAGGCCAGCACCCACTTGTGCTTGGAAGGGGCCCCTGCGGCGATCCACCGCTCAAAGACCTCGTCCGCCAGTGCCTCCAGATCCTTCGGATTCATTTCCCCGGGAATCTGAGCAGCCAGATCACTCCGTCCGATTCGTCCAAGGTCACAGTACGCAATCAACAGAGCAAGCACAGACTCCTCCGGGGCCTCTCCGGTTGTCAGATGAACCACGGGCAGAGGCACATCCAGGAGCCACTGAAGCTTTTTTATCTTATTGGCATTCACGAGCCGCTGTACCAGCTCCTGGGTGCCGGTAGCCGCAGGCTTGGCGGTGTCCCCAAGAGCGGTCTGGATGGCATCGGCAACCTTTGCGCTTTTTTCCGTTTCCAGGGCCTCCTGCAGGGCAGCAGTGCCCACAGTTCCCATTTTGCCCAGAACCTGAGCCGCCAGAATCCGCTGTGGCGCTTTTTTGCTTTTCAACAGGGCGATGTACTCCGCCGCCCAGTCCGTATGCTCCGGCAGCAGCTGGGCCAGCAGCTTCTGGATGGCTTTGGAGGAGTCGGCGGTGCAGGAAAGCATTCCCTCTTTCGCTTCCTCTCCGGGCAGCTGGTTCAGCCTGCGCAGGGCGTGCTGACGGGCGTACAGACTGCCATTTTTCGCGGCCTGGCACAGCTCCCCGGCATCGGCTGTGCCGGAGAGCAACTGAGCAGTGCTAGCGTCAATGGCTTCGGCTGCCTTATCCCAATAAACATGATCCCGGAAATTGCCCAGCAGCTCCAGCATCGTGGTCAGATCCAGCCCCTTCTGCCGCAGAAGCAGGCACAGCTTGGGAATTTCCTCCATATTCAGCCTGCCGGATTTCTCAGACAGCAGCTCCCGGAGGGGAGCGCCGTTGAATACCGTACCCATCACCACGGCGTACCGGAGATGGAAATCAGTCCATCCATGAACCAGACGGTGATCCCGGATCATGGTGGTTACTTTGAAGGGGAAATTGTAGCCGGTGTAGGTCACATTCTTCAGAAGCGCGGCGCTGTCAGAGACAGAACCGGCACCCATCAGATAATCCTGAAGTTCGTCCTCACCAGCATCCACCGCGTTCCGGAGGAAGCGAATTGCCTCTGCCGGCAGATCGACGCCCATGACCTTCATGGGGCCGGGCAAAAGCTCTGTGAGGGCGGAAAACTGATTGGGATTCGCCACAGCCAGCACTTCCGGAAGAGCGGCGGCGCACCGGCGGGCCAGACTGCTGCGCCAATCCTCCGGAATCCAGGAATAGGGCGCGGTGAGAAACAGCAGGAGGCTCGCCATGCCGCCGGGCAGATCCTCCAAAATCCGGGGAAGTTCCTCCATAAACTGCGCCTGTTCGATCAACTGGGTTGCGAACATCAGCACGATCCGGGGATTCAGCGCCAGATGCACCTTTGCGGCACACCGGAGTCGGGGGTCTAGCCGCTGGCCCATAATGGCGGTGACGCCCAGAAGACTGCCAAGCCGGTCATCGGTGCTGTGGGTGTTCCAGAAATTCTGTACGTCGGTGGCGTAGTAATCCGTGTAAGAAAGCAGGGGCAGGGGAGCGGAAGGATCGCCTGCGCTGATGAAGTCTGCCAGAAGCTGCTTGTCCCCGGGGCTGAGGCTATGGGCCGCCGCAGGCAGCAGATGTTGCTGAGCCGTCAAAAGGATCTCCACCTGCTGCCGGAGCTGTTCCTGGGACACGTTGCCCCTGCTCAGCACCAGACCTGCCAGCATGGCCTTGGCCCGGCCTTCAATGGGCTCGCCGCAAAGCGCCTGGGCCCGGATCAGCTCCTCCGGCTCCGTTTCCGCCATCTTCCACAGCCAGGGAGGAAGAAAAGCCGGACGATTGTTCTGGGTCAGGATTTCGCCTGCCAGTGCCGCTGCGGCGGCTTTGCTCAGATACCGGGAGATATCCTCCGGCGTTTCCGGCGCGAAGCGGAAGGGGCTGCTCATTACATAGCAGGCAGTGCTTTTGCCCATTGCCCAGAACAGCCGGTAGAACCGCCCGATCTGGTCCTTCTTGCCGCCCTCCCGAAGGGGCTGCAGAATATCGGAAACCTCCATCCGCACATTGATGGACAGCAACCGAAAATTCTGGGCTTCCACCTGTTCCAGCAGGGATTCATCCGGCACCTCCGCAGTGAGATACTGCAAGGCAATCCGGCTGTTTTTGGATGACAAATTCAAATGGCTCAGAAGCTTTTTCAGCTTCTCTTCTTTTGCTTGATTCTGTAGATTCATAGGCTGCCTCCTGTAATGCTGTCCCAGCGGACTGCAATCTCTTCTTCCTGTATTTTCTCTCTGCAAAGCCGAACATAGCCGACGGCCCGGCAGAGCAGCTCCGTTATGACTAGATCCTCTTTCCGGACAGAGTGGGTTCTCTGTTCCAGAGCCCGGGCAATTTCCTCCATCCATGCGCCGCCGTTCTTCAGACCGATCCGGCTGCATTCTGTTCCTAAGTTCCGGAATCTTCCGGCAAGCTCTGCTCCTGTGGCATAGCCCGAGAGCATCAGATCCGCCATGGCCCGTTCCATATCGTCCAGCAGTTCCTTCATAGCTGTCCCTCCCAATCCGTAAAGCATTCAATGGGGCTGAAGGTCAGCCGGTCTGACTCCCGGGAAAGAATCCCGAAGAACACAGGCGCCCGATCTGTGGGGACCTGGCCCTCCGTGAGCCGCTCCAGCCAGTCGATGACGGAGCTGTTGTCTTTGCTGTAAGGCACCTTGAGCCAGACATCCCTTCCAAAGCTGTCCAGAAGCCGCAGCGTGTAAATCTGCCGGATGGAATCGTAGGGCTGGACTTCCATCCCGGCCGCCCGGATCAGGGCAAGACGCTGGCGCTCAGACCGGCTGGGATCACTCCGCCCCAAAAGCGCCCGGAAATCCATGCAGATTTCCTCTTCGGGGATTGCCGCAGCGGGAGCCATTGGCCCCAGAATGGCAGCGCTGCATTCTGAGGTGGCAGAGAGATTGCCATGGCGGTTTGCCTTGGCACCGGTCAGCTCCATGGAATTCTTCCAAAGCTTGTCCAGTGTGCAGGGCAGGCCCCAGGGGGATGCGTGCTTTGGCACCTTCTGGGCCCTTCCCTCATAAAAGGTGGGCCGGATGTGCCGGAAGGCGTACCAGCACTGCTGCTCCATGTCCCGGAAATAATAGATGGTTCCTGCGTAGCCGTTTTTCTCCGAGTAGATTCGGGAGCCAAGCAGATAGAGCTTCCTGTTTCCGGCGTTCCGATATTCCTCCCGGAATTCACCTGCAAGACCGGAAAGCTGTTCTTCCGTCGCCTGTTCCGTGGCCTGGGCAAGGCGGTAGGTGTGGGAGAGCCGCTCAAGAAGCACCGTATCCCGGAATCCGGCGGATCGGGCGAAGCAGGCATCGTATTCGCCGGATAGCCTGCGAAGGCTCCGCTCCAGATTGGGCAGTCCTGCGGTATGACACAGGGATGCCATTCGCTCCAGGGTCTGGCAGATTTCCGGGGAGGCCCGGCCCAAGCCCCATGCCATCAGGGACGAAAGGGTTTCCTGGACGCTCCTGCAGATGCCCCGAAGCTGTTCTGTATCCAGCGTGGGGGCTGCACTGGGCAGGGGAAGCTGCTCCGGCGTGATGATGTTCTCATGCAGCTGCCACCAGAGCAGGGCTTCAGCTTTGTGAACGCACAAGCCGGTGCTGTGACAGGCACAGGTGCTGTGTTCCAGAGGCTCCAACAGCCGGACATTCACTCCTGCCCAGGGAAGCTCCACCCGGATCACCGCTCCCTGATCCATCTCCGGGCGAATTCCGGATTCCAGCCGGAAGCGCAGGGCGCTGAGCTTGCTTGTGCCGAGAATCCGGGCCAGCTTATCCGCCGGATACGCCCTGAGGGACTGGAAGTCGGGAGACCTGGCAGGCTCCGGGCTGTCTCCCAGCCGGGCCTTCAGCCACAGGATGGCACTGACCCGGTGACGGCAGAAGGCGGTACTGGGACAGGAGCAGCCGCTGCTGCCCAAAGGCTCACGGATTGCGCAGCGAACATCACCCCACTGAACCTGGATTTCCGTATCCGAAGGGATGACGGTCACGTCCGTCATCCCATCCAGATCCTTTTTGCCGCGGTTCAGGGTTCCCTTGTTGCTCAGACCGGCCAGATAGGCTTCATCAGCTGCCGCCAGGGCTTGTTTCAGTTTTTCCGGAATGTCCATCTGTCCAGCTCCTTTCCCATCAGTTTTTCATTACTTCTGCCATGAAATCTGCCAGCCTGGCTGGGGTCATGGCACCCACATAAGCGCCCAGATCCGCAAGATGCTGGGCCGTTTCCCGGTCATAGACCGGAGAGGAATGGTCATCAAGGGCGGTCAGGGCGATCAGCTTTGCGCCGCTTTCAATGATGTCGTGGCATACGCTGTAGAGATTGGCCCGGGGGCCGCCCTCACACAGGTCGCTGACCAGCACCACCATGGTTCTGTGTGGGAAGGTGATCAGATCCCTGCAATAACCCAGCGCGCCAGCGATGTTGGTGCCGCCGCCCAGATGAATGCTCATCAGGGTTTCCACCGGGTCCTCCACCTGACCGCTCAGGTCCACGACAGTGGTATTGAAGATGATGAGCTTCATGTCCAGCATGGGCATCCTGGCGAAGATGCCTGCCATTACGGCGCTGTGGATGATGGAACCCATCATGGAACCGCTTTCGTCCACCGCCAGGATCACTCTCCATGGATGATACCGCGTGATCCGTCCATTAAAATGGACTTTTTCCAGCCGGAGCTGTTTCTTTTCCGGATCGTAGTGGGAAAGATTGTCCCGGATGGTTCGTTTGATGTCCAGATTCCGCAGGGACCGGATGCCGTTGCGGCTGTTCCGGTCCGGCTTTCCCAGGGCCGACTGCTGAAGCTCGGTGCGCATCTGCTCTGTAAGCTGTGCCGCTACCCGTTCCACGATCCGCCTTGCGGTGTCCAGCACAGGGCCTTTCATCATGTGCTTCAGACTCAGCACCGTTTCCAGAAGGGCCTGATTGGGCTCCATTCGTTCCAGAATTTCCTGGTCTGCCAGAAGCTCTGTCAACTGATATCGTTCCAGTGCGTGCCGCTGGAGAATCTCCGCGGTTTCCTTCGGAAACAGGGTGCGGATTTTGCTCAGCCAGTGAGCCACCGTGGGAATGCCGGATTCCCGGCCTCCCTGGGGATCGCGCACATCCTCCGGCGCTTCCCGTCCGTACAGAAAGTCCAGCGCCTGATCCATTTGATCAAGAGTGGGGTCCGACAGCGCCATCTGCTCCCGGGCATTTTTGCCCAGAACCAGCCGCCACCGGTTCAGAATTTCTGTATGCTCAGCCATCGTCCACATCTCCTTCCGGTGAGTGCTGTTCCAGCTGCCCGGCAGCCCAGGCATCCAATGCCGCAGCCCGGGCAAAGACCGCTGGATCGACTCCGGGCAAGCGAAGCTTGTCAGCGGTTACATGATGCATCCGGGCGACTCTGCCGGCGATCCGGTCTGTTTCCATGGGAAGGAAATAGCTGAAGGCCAGACGCAGCTCCGGCAGCAGGATGAGAAACGCCTCTTCGCTCAGACTCCCCAGCAGACTGTCCACCTGAGCCAGGAATGTGGGGTCCACCAGAAGCAGATCCCGGGCGGTGAGAAACAACCCCTGAAGGAAAAACGCGGATTTTCGCTGTATGGCCTCTGTTCCCTGGAGGTAGCTGCGGATGGCTGCGTCAATGGTCCCTTTCCAACGGCTGTCCGTTCCATAGAGCAGGCCAAGAACCGTTCCGTGAAGGGCAGGGTGGATATCCCTGTGTTCGGCCAGGGTTTCCAATGTATTCAAAAGCATCTGCCGTCGGCCTTCCTCCTCCTGCCGGAGCGTCACCCGGCAGAGCAGAACGCAGGCATCCTGGATGCTGTGGACATTCCGGTCGTCCACATTGTACATGGAGGGCAGAAGCTGCATAATCCGGTCAAAACACCGATCCATAAGCTTCTGATGCTGGAAGGCATCGGGTTCCGCGTATTGTTCATGCCATTGTGCAAGGGTATCCAGCGCGGAAAAAGCGTCGCACAGGGAGCTGAAATCTCCGTCCGCGATCAGAAGCGTCTCCATTTGCTGTCCCATGGCCCCGGTGGGATCGCCCAGACCCATACGCATGGCGCTGACCAGAAGTCTGGCACCATCGGCAGAGCATACAGCGGAGAAAAGCAGCTGCCGCAGCTCCGTGACACAGGCTTCCTCCAGCGTTGCGCCGGAGCTGGACCGCTCCACCAGGGCAGCATCCACTCCCGGGTTCCACCGGTACTCCCAGATTTCCCGAATCAGATTCCGGTCGGTTCTGCGTAGCGGATCAGGTCCTTTTTTCAGTAAAGCAAACCCCAGGTTCAGAAAAACCGTCTGGTGCAGGAAACGACTGATCTGCCGGTGCTTCCTGCTGGAAAAGATGGACAATGTCAGTTCCTGCCTTGCACCGGCCTTCCGCTGAAGCCGAAAGGCGGCGCATTTTTCGTCAAAATCCCGGGTCAAAGGGGGCACCGGGGCACCCTCACAGAGCTGGCCCACCTGGTCGCCGGTGGTCAGCTCCTCCAGAATCCGCAGGGGCAGGCTCCGGCTGTAATCCGCTTCTCCCTTTACAAAGCAGCTCAGAATTCCGTCCTGAAGCTCGTAAAGGCCGGGACTGGATTTGTCACGCAGGGCCGCAAGGCCCCGGGCCTGTTCCATGGCGGCAATTTCGTCGGCAGGGGAGAGGGTATCTCCCTTTTTGCGCAGGCTTCTTCCGGTTTCCACCAGAAGGTCCAGCACCACGCTGTCCCAGGGGGCCTGATCCGGTTTTTCGGTATGCCTTCTCCACACCCTGTCATAAAAGCCCGGGCATGGCATTCCGCTGGCATACCCGGACAGGGCATCCATTCCCGGCATGGTGTAGCGCATGGGATAGACGCTCTGAAGCCCCGGCTTCGGGGCAGGAGGGATATGGATCTCCTGCCGGGGATGGATCAGACCGTAAATGTGAAAGCCGCCTGCCACCACAAGCACCCTCCCGAAGGCTCCGGCAGCTTCCCGGATTCTGGAGGCCATGTGATACTCACGCGCAAGGCATCCATCCTCCAGCAGCTCCTCCTCCGGGGTGTTCTCCCGGGTCAGAAGGCAGTAGGTATTCATCATCTGAAAGAAGGCATCGTCGCTCAGGGTCATGCCCCCGATTTCGAAATACTTCTCCCAGAACTCTTCAAAATGTCGGACGCCTGCCTTTTCGCAGAGCCGTTTCTGAAAGCGGCTGTGTGCAAGATACCGGTCACTGGCGTAGCTGAGCTTTTCTTCTCTGCTCCGCAGTCCCCGGGCGCTGTAGGTGGACAGCAGAATCTGGGCATAGCTCAGATCAATGAACCGGGCAGGAATTCCCATTTCCCGGGCGGCCCGAAGGGCAACCAGCTCCGGGGAACAATCCACAAAGGGATAATAACACCGGTAAAATCCAGGTTCGCCTTCGGACTCTGGCTGCTGCTGATCCCGGAAGGCGTAATACAGGGCCACCGGTGTCCGGCTGTCCGGATGGGTCAGAACCGGGATCAGATCACAGGCGTTCTCCGGTCCCTCCACCAGGATGATATCCGGCTGGTATCGCCGGATGATCCGTTCCAGATGGAAGGCGCAGGCAGGGGAGTGGTGCCGAACCGGCACATACAGCACCCCTTCCTCCAGAGAGAAGGGAATCACTTCAGACGGCTTCTCGCCTCGTAATACCGTTTCCATGCGCCGCCCTCCCGTCGTGCCTTTTCCCGAACCACCGTGGAGAAGTAACTGGAGATTTTGGCCAGATCTTCATCGGACTCCTTTGCCACGGCACCCACCAGATTCTCCACAAGCTGCTTTTCGTCCATTGTTCCATCGCCGTAGTACCATGCGCCCATCAAGGTCTGATAATAGACAGAAATGGCCTCGGCGGTGCTCATCACCCCATGGGGCTTTTCCAGCCGCATACCCTCTGCCGAAACACCCTCCCGGAGTTCGTGGTAGGTGGTAGCCAGAAGCTCCGCCGCGGTTTCATCCAGGGGCTGATCGATTCCGGAGGCATGGGCCAGGGCCTGCACCTCGTTCAGGATGATCTGCTTTTCGAGCTTCACATCCCGGACGGGCATGACGGTTTCGAAATTGAACCGGCGTTTCAGTGCGCTGGACATTTCATTCACGCCCTTGTCCCGGGTGTTAGCGGTGCCGATCACGTTGAAGCCCGGCTTTGCAAACAGCAGACCGCTGTCGCCCAGCTCGGGGATATTCATCACCTTGTCACTGAGTACGCTGATCAGGCTGTCCTGAACCTCTGCCGGGGTTCTGGTGATTTCCTCAAACCGGGTCAGGATTCCCTTTTCCATGCCCACATACAGGGGGGAGGGCACCAGTGCCTCCCGACTGGGGCCGTTGGCCAGCAGCATGGCGTAATTGAAGCTGTATTTGATCATATCCTCTGTGGTGCCGGCGGTACCCTGGACGGTGTTGGTACTGCATCCGCTGATGGCGGCGCTGAGCAGCTCCGACAGCATGGTCTTTGCGGTACCAGGCTCGCCCACCAGCATCAGTCCCCGGTTTCCGGCCAGAGTGATGATGCACCGCTCCACCAGGGCGTCGTTTCCAAGATATTTTTTCTGAATGGTGATTTCTCTTCCATTGATGGAAAGGGGTTTTCCGGAGCCAAGAATGAACATCCGGACAGCCTTCGGGGAAAGCTGCCAGTTGATGGGCTTTCGGTTGAACTGATCCCAAACGCGGAGGGCTTCCAGCTCCTCGCGATATCGCTGTTCCGCCACCGGGCGGAGAATCTGCTGCTGCATACAGGCCACCTCACTGTGTAAATTCTAATCAATATTGTATCATATTCACAGCTTCTGTAAAGAAGATATTCTGCAAACATTGCAGGTATGTTGTGTTTTTGCACAGGTTCTTCGATTTGCTGGTTGCGTTTTCTGTGCATATATGTTAAACTGTAATTGTCGAAAACTGGAACTGCGAAGGAGGAAACACTATGCTGACTCTCAAAGAAAATATGATGCGCGTTTACAATCATCAGGAACCGGAGTACCAGCCCCTGTATTCTGATTTCAACTCCGCTATGCCTGCCGGTATGGACTTTATCAACGAGCGTCCCGAGATCCCCGGAACCAATCTGGACTGGTTTGGTCAGAGCTGGACCTGGGAGGAGAAAACCCACGCAGCCAACCCCACCCCCGGCAAGCCCCTGCTCACGGACATTACCAAGTGGCGTGAGGTGATCAAGTTCC
This sequence comes from Oscillospiraceae bacterium, assembly GCA_017501695.1. GTDB lineage: Bacteria > Bacillota > Clostridia > Oscillospirales > Oscillospiraceae > Faecousia. The sequence goes on along the minus strand of JAFVWL010000118.1, from coordinate 28,134 downwards.
CGGATCTGGATGTCATTGACTGGGAAACCCATGCGGCGAAGGATACTGCCAACTGGGACCGGGAAAACAAGATGAGCCGTGTTACCGTGGGCTTCGGCCTGTGGGAGCGTCTGTTCTCCATCATGCCCTTCGAGGATGCCCTCTGCGCTCTGATTGAGGAGCCGGAGGAGTGCTATGAATTCTTCGGTGCCATTGCCGACCATAAGATCCGCCTCCACGACAAGGTCATCGAGTACTATAAGCCCGACATCCTCTGTATGCATGATGATTATGGCAACAACGCGAATCTGTTCATGGACCCGGAAACCTGGCGCAGAGTGCTGAAGCCCCACCTGAAGCGTGTGGTGGACGCGGTCCAGTCCAAGGGTGTTATCTATGAGCATCACAACTGCGGCTACTTCGCCCCCCTGATGGACGACATGATTGAGATCGGCATCGGTGCCACCAATCCCGTTCATTCCAGCAATGACATCGTCTGGCTGAAGGAGAACTACGGCGACAAGATGACCTTCCTGGGCGGCTTCGATGCCCAGATGTACTGCCGTCCCGATGCTACCGAGGAGGAAATCCTGGCAGATCTGGAGCATGTCTTTGAAGTCATGGCTCCCGGCACCAGCTTCATCCCCCTGTGCATCTCCTTCTGGAGCAAGCATATGCCCTTCATCGGTCAGCAGATCGCCCGTCTGGCCGCCAAATACCACGGCCCCAGGCCGTAAATACCATATCAATCAAAAGTTCCGTTCCCTTCGGGGAGCGGAACTTTTTTGAAATGATGCTGGGACATCCATTCAGATGTCCCAGCGGAAACCGTTTTTAGAAGAAGGTCCGGAACAGGAAGGTCACGATCTGTCCGCGTGTGCAGATGGTATCCGGCGAGAAGTGGGTTTCGTTGACACCGCTGGTGATCTGGTAGTCGGCGGCCCACCGGACGGCATCGTGGTAGTAGGCATCGGAGGGAACATCGGCAAAGCCCATGTTGCTGTGGTTATACTCCGGCTTTCCGCAGGCACGCCACAGGAAGGTAACCACCTGACCGCGGGTGCATCCTGCGTTGGGGCTGAACTGAGTTGCGCTGGTGCCGGCGGTGATTCCGTTGTCCACTGCCCAGAGGACGGCCTTGTAGAAGTAATCGCCTTCCTTCACATCCTCGAAGGGATTCTCAACGCCCTCAGGTTCCGGCTCACCTGCGGCACGCCACAGGAACGTGACAACCTGAGCCCGGGTGCAGGGGGCATCGGGCGTGAAGGTTTCCGGGCCTGTGCCAGCGGTGATGTTGTAGCTTACGGCCCAGAGGACGGGAACATAGTAGTATGCGTCCATGGTCACATCCGTGAAGGGCACGGCGCTGACCAGGAAGGAGGTGTCCAGCACCAGCTCGCAGGGGGGCATCATGATCAGATACTCCAGCTCGCTGAGCTGAAGGACTTCCAGCTCCTCCTCCACACCATCGGTGCGGTAGTAGTACATACTGGCAAACAGGTGATTCTCATCCGGCACGATCTGGATCATCACATAGCGACCGGCAGGGGAGTATTCACCGCTGAGATTGACGGTACCGCCTTCGTTCGTGTAGACCGTGACCGGGTACACTGGCGTGGTGGGGTCCTCGGGCAGGATCTCCACGGGAATGTCATTCATAATGGCCATCACATGGGCACGGGTAAGGAAATGGCAGGCCAAGACTGCGTTGGGAGACCCTTCCAGGATATAGGCGTTGGGTTCATTCCAACCATCGGGTACAGTGACCATAACCAGATTTTGACAGTGGGCAAAGGCGTAATCCCGGATGGTATTCACACTTTCGGGGAGGGTAATGCTTTCCAGGCCACTACCGTTGAAGCAGTAGGTTCCGATGTATTCAAGAGAGTTTGGCAGTGCAATGGTGGCAAGACTGGTGCAGCCGGAGAAGGAGGAGAAGCCCAGCGAAAGCATTCGATCCGGCAGCGTTACGGATTTCAACGCGGTGCAGCTTTCGAAGCATCTGTCGCTGACACTGAGCATCGCCTCTGGCAGAATCACGGATTCCAGCTTAGTACAGCTCATGAAAACGCCTTCCCCCATGCCTACGACGGATTCAGGAATCTCAATCTCTGAGATTGCAGTTCCGGACAGCAGATAGCCGGGAATATAAGTCAAATTCTTGGGCAGCCGAATGGATTCCAGACTGGAACAGCCATCAAAGGCGCGGCTTCCAATGGTAGTGACCGAATCCGGCAGCTGGGCACTCTTGAGTTTGGGACAGACCTGAAAAGCGCTTTCACCGATGGTGGTCAGGCTTTCGGGCAGGGAAATCTGCTCCAGCTGGGAGAAATAAGTAAACGCACGGACTGCGATTTCAGTCACGCCCTCCTCCACCACCAGATCCACAACCGCGTCCCGGTAGTAGGTCCAGGGGTAGGTGGACTCGCTGTATACCTCCGGCTCCATGACACCCTCGCCGGCGATGGTCAGGGTGGTGCCTTCCAGGGTCCAGGTGATGTTTTCGCCCCAGGTACCGGAATCCTGGTTATTGGGATCGGGCACGGGCGTAGGCAGATTTCCATCCTCGTCGAAGCAATTCACCTCAATGCTGGTGGATACGGTTTTTTCTTCATCCAGATAGACCACAAAGCTGCCGGAACCGGGCTTGACCCAGGTGATTTCCAGAAGGCCCTTCCCGTACTCCGTATCCGTCAAGCCCACGGTGGCGATAACGTCACCCTTCCGGTCCAGAACCACATCCGGGAAAATGGGGACGATATAGGTCAGATCAATGCGCTCCTGGTTCCTGGAATAAACGGAGAAGGAGGTGCTGTCATTTGCCCAGAGGTAGACCAGCCAGTGGCCACCGGTGTCCGGATGCAGCAGAGAAGGAAACACAGACAAGGTGCGATAGCGGAACTGTCTGCCGGTGGCTGTCACCGGGGCGGTGTCCGTGTCGTTCTTGCCCACGATCACTGCCCATCGTCCATTGACGCGGCCGATACCGATCTGGGTGTAGTCCCCGGAACTGATGATGGGCGCAAAGCGCTCGTCATTGACCAGGGAAATATAGACGCTCTGGGAGGAGCCGCTGTGATCCACAAATTCAGCAAGATCCGTCCAGTCTCCGGAAGCAAAGCAGTCAAGCTCCCACACGGATGTTCCGTCGGGCCGGGTGCCCTTGTCATCGTAAAACAGACCGATCTCAGACGCCCGAAGCATGGCGGCCTCCGTCAGAGTGGCATTCAGGGACAGGGGCGGAAGCTCCCGGTAGGCCCGGAAATCGTTGATTTCTTCCAGACAATCCACGATGTCATCATAATCTTCCTCCGCAACCACGGTAATGGTAACAGGCTGCTCCGGCTCCTCTGCCCGGGCAGATACCGGGAACAGGCCGAAAACCATGAGTACAGCGAGGAGAAAAGAAAGGACACGACGATTCATAATGATACCTCCTTGGTTTGATTTGCCACCATTATAGCATTCAGCAATGCAAAAAGCAACAAATTGTAACCTTTTCGTGTCCTGTGAAATTCTTAAAAATTCTTAAGAAGGAAAAATGCAGCTTGAAACCGATTGAATTATGTTGATAATTGAGGATACTTGTGCTATACTGTATTCAGAAAGGAGTGAGGCCTATGGCACGGCAGAAAAAGGACGGCCGGTTCATCAATTATTACATCGACCGGGGTATCTATCAGCGGCTGGAGCGCTACGCCGAGGACAAATCCCAACAGATGACCACCGCTCTGGAGCGGATTCTGGATGACTATCTGTCCCACTACGAAGCGGAGCGGGCCCGGACAGAGCGCTACTGTCCCAATTGCCACATCCTGGTCCGGGACACCCGATGCCCCCGGTGTGATAAAAAGTGGCTGGAGGAACCCAAGCCCAATGACTACTGTTTTGTGACAGAACGGGACACCCTGTGGGCAGGGCTGTTTGAGGATGCCCTTCGTCAGAACGCCATTCCCTATCTGACGGAGAATACCCTTGGCGCAGGTCTTGCCGCAAAAATCGGTACAGCCGTTGGCTCTGTCCGGTTCTATGTCCGCTATGCTTACTATCACCAGAGCAAAGAGCTGGAGGAATCCCTGTTCCTTCCGGAAGGCTCGCGCATTGAGGAGGAATTTGAATGAAAGCACTGAAATTTATGATCTCCGGCGGCCTGCTGATTCTGCTTGGCCCCATCATGGCCTCCATAGACAATTGGTTTTCGGAGTTTATGCTGTTTTGCTGGATTGTGGGCGTTCCTCTGTTCCTGATCGGATTGCTCATGCCCGAGGATGGCAATCTGAAGGTGGAGCAGTCTGACGAGCTGCCCCAGAAAAAATGTCCCTCCTGCGGAAAGTCCCATGATTTCGACTATCCTGCCTGCCCCCACTGCGGTCACGATTACCAGGCCAAGCCTGTCAGATAACGCAGCAAGCCCCGGACCGTCTGGTCCGGGGCTCGGTCGTTCCATTACTTGAATTTCAGACAGAACAGGAATTCTCCGCCATCCCAGTCAAACCGGTAGAGGATGTACTGCTCTCCCTCTTCGTATCGCTTCACGGGGTTCTCCGGCAGGTAAAAGCAGCCATGGCTTTCGTGGAGGGAAAGCTCCAGTACCCGGGATTCTACCTGGCCTCCCCAGTGGTATTCCTCCACAAGAGTCAGTGATTTCACGGATTCTTCCGATAGCTGGATGGAGGCCGCAGCGTCCCCACGGAAGGTGGTGCTGTTCACTGGAGCCAGGTCACCATCCCAATGGGCAAACCATTCCATGTCGCAGGCCATCATAAGCTCCGGGCTGTTGAAGTTGATTTTGGCCTTGGGCAGTGCTTTCAGCAGCCACCGGAACTGAAGCTGATCGTCGATGAAGAAGGATAATCGGGTCTGTCCATCGGTGCTGACCTCCAGCTTGTAAAGCTCGGCCTGCGTTCCCTCGGGAATCAGATGCCAGATACCGCTGATCTCCTCCTGTCCGGAAACCGGCTTCACATATTCAAATTCTCCGACGTAATCACTGCCGATGTAGAAACTGTTCATGCCTCTGTCCAGATCTACAAGAGGAAGCTCCTCCGGTACTTCTCCGTACTCCACCGCCTCGATCCGGTAAAGGGTCATAAAGGGCTGGGCATTGCTGAAGCTGCCCTGATCGGAGTAGTGGGATATGAGGCTGGAGCCCAGAATATATATGGGAATACCGATATACAGGAAGATCACCAGCCAGAACCGCCTGCCCCGTTCCAGATACACGCCGTTGCCGTAGATCAGCAGCAGACCCACAAGATTGGCCGCCGTGATGCCCAGCTCTGCCCCGAGGCTGCTGGTGATGATTCGTCCCACAATGGAGCCCACCACCAGAACCCAGCCCAGGATGCTCCTGCGCATATCCTCCCTGGGCATTCCGAACTGCCGGTGCCGGATCACCCACAAAGGCGGCAGCATCAGAAGTCCCACAGCCTGCATGGCAGTGCCCACCCAGTAAAGGCCCCACCAGCCCACCAACGAACCGAAGGGCAGCAGCAGGATGGCAATTTCAAACAGAATGTTCCAGTGATGCCTGGGCAGATGCACACTGTCCTCAACGTGCTTTCTCATAATTGCATCCTCCTTCAGAAGTTCGTCCAGAGAGACTTGATACAGATCGCTGAGCTTCATCACAGCGGAGATATCCGGGTAGGTTTTTCCCTTCTCCCAGTTGGCGATGGTCTGCCTGGTCACGCCCAGCTTCTCTGCCAGCTGCTCCTGGGAAAGCCCCAGCCCTGTCCGCTTGTCCTTCAGCTTCTGTCCGATTTCCATGGAACCGCCTCCCTTTCTGTAGCTTCATCATACCAGCATCGGTTTTGCCTGTACACCCCCGGGCAGTAGAACCGGAACCAAAATGATGTTAAAATCCTTTAACATCGCCAGATAATACGACTTTCCGGAACCTTCCGCCTTTCATTATACCCTTAGGATTCCCCTTTCGCAACCAGCGGTTCTTAATATCTTAAATTTCGACTTGCCGATTGTCACCAGATCCAATGGATGCTATAATGATGTCAGAATGCGGCCGGAGCCTATTTTCCGGCAGACAGGAGGTTTTTATGGGCTTTGGATTTTTCCCCGGCTTTGACCTGTTCGGCATCATGTTCACCCTCACCTTTTTCCTGGTGTTCGGCATGATCCTGATGACTTTGATCCGGGGCATCAAAGAGTGGAATCAGAACAATCATTCCCCCAGACTCACAGTTCCTGCATCCATCGTCGCAAAGCGCACCAATGTGAGCCGCCACCGTCACAACGGGGCAGGCGGTCATCACCATCACACCACATCCACCAGCTACTATGTAACCTTCCAGTTCGAAAGCGGCGACCGGCTGGAGCTGCGCATTTCCGGCCAGGAGTATGGCCTTCTGGTGGAAGGGGACCGGGGCAAGCTGACCTTCCAGGGTACCCGGTATCTGGGCTTTGAAAGACAATGTTAATTTTGGAGGATTTGTTATGCGTTATGAAATAAAGGGTGGGAGTTTTCCCATTGTCATTTGCAATCTCGAAAACGGCGAGAAGATGATCACCGAGAAGGGCTCTATGGTATGGATGAGCCCCAATATGGAGATGCAGACCATTGGCGGCGGCCTTGGCAAGATGTTCTCCAAGGCTTTCTCCGGTGAAAGTATGTTCCAGAACCACTATACCGCCCGGGGCGGTGCGGGAATGATCGCCTTCGGCTCCAGCTTCCCCGGTCAGATCAAGGTGCTGAATATCGCCCCGGGCCGGGAGATGATCGTCCAGAAGAGCGCCTTCCTCGCCGGCGAAGCCGGAGTGGAGCTGTCGATTCACTTCCAGCGGAAGCTGGGGGCCGGATTATTTGCAGGCGAGGGCTTCATTATGCAGCGGCTTTCCGGTTGCGGCACCGCCTTTGTGGAGATCGACGGCGATCTGATTGAGTACGAGCTGAAGCCCAGACAGAGCATTGTGGTGGACACCGGTAATGTGGCAGGCTTCGAGCCTTCTGTCCAGATGGACATTCAGCAGGTTCGGGGCGCGAAGAACATTTTCTTTGGCGGCGAAGGCCTGTTCAATACGGTTCTCACCGGCCCCGGCAGAATCTGGCTCCAGACCATGCCCATTTATAATGTGGCCAATGCCATCCGTCCCTACATCCCCACCTCCAGTGATTGATCCAAGATAATAGTTGACCGGGAGAAGCGCAATTGTGACTTCTCCCGGTTTCGTATTGGTTATAACCCGAACACCCGTCGGGCGTTCTCGAAGCAGATTCTGTTGTAGGCGGACCGACTCAGCTTTCCTGCCTGGACCTGTTCGTCCAGCCAGGCACCCAGAGGGAACACCATGTCCTTGTTGACCATGTCGGTGGCGAAGAACAGCCGGTCGGCGTATCTCTCCAGAAATGCCAGACCAAACTGGGGGTCGCGCATAATGGCCCGACTGCCGCTGTTGGCGCTGAGATCACCATAGAGGTTGGGATACTTCTCAAACAGCTCCGGCACACGTCCGCCGGGAATCACAGGGCCATCGCCCCAGCTGTTCCGGCCTTCCTTATCCTTTGGCGCATCGGCGCTCATTTCAATCCAGAAGGTCTGGCTGTGTCCTAGAATCTTCAGTCCCGGGTACTTTGCCAGCACCTGCTCCAGCAGAGGCAGTCCAGGATCGTCCACAACGCCGTAGCTGTAGCCTTCCTCGGGACTCATATGGATGGTGACAGGCATACCCAGCTTCTCCGCCGCGGCGAAAATCTCCTGGAGGAAGGGGTCAGAAAGCTTGTGATTGTAGGTCAGCTCACCGATGCCGATGGCGCCCTGAGCCTTGTATTGGGCAAGCCGCTCAAAGACAGACTCCTTGCCCTTGGGACTCAGATTGCACATCCAGGCATAACTTTCCGGGAATTGCTGGCAGATCCTCCGGTTAGCCTCGTTGGTGCCGAAGGGCAGGCCCTTTTCTCCGCTGCTCATCAGAACACCCTTGTCAATTCCCAGTGCCTCCAGATGGGGGAGCATATTTTTGCCGCTGGTCAGATTCAGTTTGCCCAGCTTCGGGATCTGGAATGGGGTCAGATGGAGGTGAAGATCGATCTTACCCATAGCTTACTGCTCCGCCTTTGCACGGCGCTCCGCCATTTCAGAATACATCTGGTCAGTCTTTTTCTTATCCAGATTGAAGATCAGACCAATGCCCACCAGAATCAGAGCGTAGCAGGCGGTAGGAATGGCGTTGCACAGGTAGTAAATGCCCTTGACAGCCTCGGCAGTCTGGACAACGTTCTCGCCGGAAACGTAGCCCACCATGCCCAGGCCGGCAGCAATGCCGGTGGAAGCGATGGTGGAGCCGATCTTCCGGCTGAAGGTATACATGGAGTACATGGAGCCGTCAGAGCGCATGCCGTCCTTCCACTCGGAGTAATCCAGGCAGTCGGAAACCAGCGCCCAGATCAGCATGGTGAAGGCAGTCTGGCCCAGCAGGGTCATGATGTTCAGAATGGTGTAGACATAAACGTTTTCAATGTAGATGAACATTCTCACAACGCTGAACACGAAGCTCAGTGCGGCGGTATACAGGATCACGTCCCGCTTGCCGAACTTGTTGACCATCTTGGGAATCAGCGGGAAGACGATGATCATAAAGGGCATGGAGAAGGCCATGGAAACCGTAGCCATGGCGGCGTTGCCATAGACTTCCTTGTAGATGTAGCTGTAGGTCTGGCTGGAGCCGGTGATGGTCAGCATGGAGCCGATCGTGGCGATCATGACACCGATGAGAGGACGGTTCTTCAGAACCATTTTCAGAACCTTGAGGAACTCGAACTTCTCGCCCTGGGCCTTTTCCTCACGGACACGTTCCTTGGTCAGTGTGCAGAGCAGGATGTAGCAGACAATGGAGCAGATGCCGAAGATCACACCCAGCAGAGTGAAACGATGGGGCAGAATCTGATTGTCCTTGTAGCAGATAACAGGCACCATACCCAGAGCAACCGCGCCAACCAGGCCGCCGCCTACGGATCTGGCACGGGACAGCTTGGAACGCTGAACAGGATCAACGGTAACCACATTGGCCATTGCGCCGAAAGGCATGGAGGTACCAGTGTAACTCATTCCGAACAGAACATACACAAGGGCAACCCAAGCATGGAGCACAACGCCCTCAAAGGGAACCTTGGAGAAGCACAGAACGCCGGACAGGGCCAGGGGAATCATGAACAGCTTGATCCAGGGAGTGAACTTGTCCTTGCTTTTGCCCAGATGCCAGCGGTCCGGGAAGGAACCGATGATGGGATCGTTGATCGCGTCCCACAGACGGGCCACCAGGAACAGACCGGCCATCCAGGTTGCGCTGATGCCCAGCGCATAGGTGCAGAAGGTCAGAAAGTAAGCGTCAACATACAGGTTGACAAAGCTGCCTGCCATATCACCGAAGATATAGCCCCACTCGTCCTTACCGCTGAAGGGACGAACGGATTGATCGATTTTTGCCATGATACAGTGTACTCCTTTTCTATGTATTTTGAACACAGTTTCGTGTCGGAAGCCCCCGGGATTATTCACAGAGAACCCTTGTAATACGGTTTGTTCCCAACACGTTCCTATCAAAATTATATCTTCTTTACCAAATCTTGTCAATTAAGGATTCCGGCGTTTGCGGAAAAACCGCCGCCCAAACAGGGCGGCGGCGGGGGATAGGCGCATTATTTCTCAACCTTCAGCAGATAGCTGTCACCTTCGGCGATGGGGGTCATTTCCACACCGGTCATGGCATATTCGCCGTTGATATAGAAGGCCCAGTAGGTGGCATCCACATCATAGTCTGCCACAATGCCGTTGACGGACTTGATATACAGGCCGTACTCACCGGAATCGCCCTCCACGAGGCCCAGCTCCAGCTGAGCCTCGCCCACAGTCTCCTTGTCGGTGGAAACGGTGATCTTGACGGAGTTTCCATCCTTGTCGATGATCTCCAGGGGGAAGCTGACAGCGCCGGAGCCCACGGACTGACCGTCGGTCACGGGCTGGAAGGCAGGGGGCTCCGTTGCCTTGGGGGCAGGAGCACAGGCGGCCAGTGCCAGGGCCATCGCCAGGCACAGAATGCAGGACAGAATTCTTTTCATGTTTCGTTTCTCCTTCGTTTTTTATTCATTATCACACACCGGAATCGGTGGGGGACAGGGGCTCAGGCAGAGGAAGGGAACAAAAAAGGCTATGGAAATATCACCATGAATATCACCATAACCATTCCAAGCAACACTCTGACGAAATCAGTAGGTCTCCCGACTTATGCCTCAGACGAATCTCAGCCCTGCCTTCTCGGGGATTGCCCCAATGACTGGCTTTCGCCAACGGACAGGATTCTCGGCACTTACGGTGTTGGTCAACGCGGGGATTCGCACCCCATTCCCTTGTTCATCCTCCGCACCCTGGAATACCAGTCCGGCACGGCGGCCTCTGCTCGTATTTGTATTGTCCATATTATAAACCAGAGCAGGGGACTTGTCAATGTGAAAAAAGGCGGTATGGACAAAAAACTTGCATAAATTGGAAAAGCATCCTCCGCAAAATCTGAAAGCGATGGCTCTTTCGTCCTGCAAAGATACTTTGCTTGCTATTTTTGGCCCCATATGATACCTTCGGGGTGAGGTGATCCACTATGAAATCAAGCGCGAAACCCATTGGAGAGAATATCCGCATTCTCCGCACCGAACAAAATATGACCCAGGACGAGCTGGCAGAAGCCCTCTTCGTCACCCGGCAGACCGTGTCCAACTACGAAACCGGCCGGTCAAACCCGGATGTGCAGATGCTTCTGAAGATCGCGGAGGTATTGTCCACGGACATCGATACCCTGATCTTCGGCAAGCCCGAGCCTCCGGACCGGAGGGAAGACCGGAGGCGGCTGATTAGGAGTTGTGTTCTGTCCGGTGTGCTGGTGCTGCTATGGCTCCTGCTGCTTCGCCCCATGCAGTACGCTGCTTCCATTTATTTTTCCTATCAGCCCCTGCATCTGGCGCGGTATTTGCTGGTTCCCGGCATCTATCTGAGCCTTGGGTACAGTCTGATGGAACTGGTGCGGTATTTCATCGGAATCAAGCCTGTGCCCCAGCGGTCTGCCCTTCTGGGACGGCGTATTACCTGGGGGGTTCTGGCGTTCTATGGTGTTCTGTTGATTCCCACCATCTGTTTTATGGCGTATGGCTTTTACCTCAGTCTCACTACGGACGGTTATTCCCTGAGCATGGATCTGGGAGTGCTCCTCAATCATCTTCTGATGTATCGTACCGAGCTGGCGTTCCATCACCCGTATCTCTTTGCTGTGCCCGGCCTTGCCCTGTCCCTGTTTCGCAAAAACGATCAAAAACCCGGTTGAAATTTTTTGTGGATGTGCTATTATCTTTACAGAAAAAGATAGAAGCGAGGGGCTGCCATGCTGTCCAGAGAGAACATCAAGGAATTTTTCATCATCACCATCGGCACCTTTATTGTTGCCGTAGCTGTGTTTTTCTTCATGCTGCCCAGCCATGTGTCTGTGGGCAGCGTGGCCGCACTGGCCATGGTGCTGAATAATTACATTCCCTATTCCATTTCCACCATCACCCTGGTCATCAATGTGGGCCTGCTGATCATCGGCTTTCTGCTCATCGGCCCGGAATTCGGCATCAAGACCGTCTACTGCGCCGTGCTGCTCCCCGGACTTATGGGCCTGCTGGAAATGCTGTTCCCGGATTTTCAGTCCATTACCCAGGACCCCCTGCTGGACGTGATTTGCTATATTCTGGTGGTTGGAGTCGGCCTTGCCATTCTGTTCTCCCACAACGCATCCTCCGGCGGACTGGATATTGTTGCAAAATTAATGAATAAATATCTCCGGATGGATCTGGGCCAGTCCATGACCGTTTCCGGCTTTGTGGTGGCCTTGTCCTCCGCTCTGTGCTACGAACCCAAGATTGTGGTGCTCAGTATCCTCGGCACCTATTTTGGCGGTCTGGTGGTGGATTACTACATCTTCGGCCTGAACATCAAGCGCCGTGTGTGCATTCTTTCCAAGGATCTGGATCAGATTGTCCAGTTCATCCTCCACGACCTCCACAGTGGCGCAACCCTGTATGAAAGTGTGGGCGCCTACGACAACACCCCCCGACGGGAGGTCATTACCATTGTGGACAAGCAGGAATACAAGCGTCTGATGGACTACGTCCGCAAAACCGATCCCAAGGCCTTCGTCACCGTATGTACGGTCAACGATGTCATGTATCAGCCCAAAGACAGAACACGAACCAAATGAATCACGCCGCGGCACCGGTAAGGTAAAAACCGGAGCCGCGGCTCCTTTATACCATGGTTAAAATGTCCAATATTCCATTTGTGTTCAGTCTGTATTCGTTCAAAACGGATAATTGATGAATAATTATTGACAAACACAGAAGCGAAATGTATAATCCCTGCATAGTGAGGTTACTGTATCTCATTTCCATTCCATTTTCTATGAAAGCGGTGTATGAACATGACAAAGGTATTCATTGACGGCTCCGCAGGCACCACCGGCCTGCGCATTCTGGATCGGCTCTCTCAGCGGAAAGATCTGGAGCTTATCACCCTTCCGGAGGAACTCCGAAAAGATCGCCAGGCCCGACGGGATGCCATCAACAGTTCGGACATCGTTTTTCTCTGCCTGCCGGATGGGGCGGCGGTTGAGGCCGTTTCTCTCATTGAGAATGACCGGGTGAAGATCATCGACACCTCCACCGCCCACCGCACCAATGACGCCTGGGCCTACGGCTTCCCGGAGCTGTCTGAAGCCCATCGGCAGGTCATTGCCCAGTCCCACCGGGTGGCCAATCCCGGCTGCCATGCCAGCGGTTTTATTGCTTCTGTGTACCCTCTGGTATCCGGCAAGGTCATCCCGGCTGATTTTCCGCTGACTGCCTACTCTCTCACCGGTTATTCCGGCGGCGGCAAGAATCTGATTGCCGAGTACCAGGCCCTGGACCGGGACCCCCGGCATGAGAGCCACCGGATCTACGGCACCGGTCTGAATCACAAGCACCTGCCGGAAATGCAGAAGATCTGCGGCCTTAGCTTGCCTCCTGTGTTCAGCCCCATTCTGGGCGACTTTTATGAAGGCATGGCTACCACCATTCTGCTTCCCGGTTTTGATGCCCAGCGGGTCTGGGAGCATCTGGCGGCCCATTATGAAGGCCAGAAGCTGGTTTCCGTGGCGCCCCTTGGGGGAGATGAAGGCGTGATTTATGCCAGCACCCTGGCACTGAAGGACACCATGCGCCTCATTGTCAGCGGCCATCAGAACCAGACAATGGTCACAGCGCTGTTTGATAATCTTGGCAAGGGTGCCTCCGGCGCAGCCATCCAGAACATGAATATTCTGCTGGGCGTGGACGAAACCACGGGCCTGAGCTTATAATGAGGAGAAATGAATATGAAACTGATTACCGGCGGTGTCTGCGCCGCGAAGGGATATAAAGCGAACGGCATCCACTGCGGCATCCGCAAGAACCATTCCAAAAAGGATCTTGCTCTCATCGTCAGCGATGTGCCTGCCTCTGCCGCGGCTGTCTATACCACCAATCTGGTCAAGGGTGCGCCCCTGACCGTTACGAAGCAGAATATTGCCAACGGCATCGCCCAGGCTGTGATCTGCAACTCCGGCAACGCCAACACCTGCAACTGGAACGGCATTCAGATCGCGGAGGAGATGTGCGGCCTGGTGTCTGAAAAGACCGGCATTTCTGCCGCTGATGTGGTGGTTGCCTCCACCGGTGTCATCGGCCAGGTGCTGGATATCACCCCCATTGCAAATGGCATGGACTCCCTCTGTGCCGGCCTTTCCTATGAGGGCGGCATGAACGCGGCTCAGGCAATTATGACCACGGATACCGTCCCCAAGGAAATCGCCGTGGAATTTACCCTGGGCGGCAAACAATGCCGCATGGGCGGCATCGCCAAGGGCAGCGGCATGATCCATCCCAATATGGCCACCATGCTGGTGTTCATCACCACCGACGCTGCCATTTCCCCGGAAATGCTGCGCAAGGCCCTGTCCGGCGACATCGCCAATACCTTCAATATGCTCTCCATCGACGGCGACACCTCCACCAATGACATGGTCACCGTTCTTGCCAACGGTCTGGCAGGAAACCCCTGCGTGACCTCCGAGGGTGATGATTTCAACACCTTCATGGAAGCCCTGAACACCATCAATGTCCAGCTCTGCCGGATGATCGCCGGTGACGGCGAAGGTGCCACCAAGCTGCTGGAATGCACCGCCACCGGTGCTGACACCCTGGAAGCCGCGAAAACCGCCGCCAAGAGTGTCATCTGCTCCAGCCTGTTCAAGGCCGCCATGTTCGGTGCGGATGCCAACTGGGGCAGAGTCCTCTGCGCCATCGGCTATTCCGGCGCCCAGGTGGATGTGAACAAGATCGGCGTTTCCTTCCGCTCCGCAAAGGGAACCGTCACTGTCTGCGAAAACGGCGCAGGCATTCCCTTCTCCGAGGAGGAGGCCAAGGAGATCCTGCTCCAGAAGGAAATCGAAATCCTCGTAACCCTCGGCGACGGCCCCTTCGGAGCCAGTGCCTGGGGCTGTGATCTGACCTATGACTATGTGAAGATCAACGGCGATTACCGGACCTGAGGAGGACAGTCATGAACGATCTGTTTACCAACGCCCAGCGGGCGGAAGTACTGACCGCGGCCCTGCCCTATATCAAAAAGTACAGCGGCAAGTGTGTGGTCATCAAATACGGCGGCAACGCCATGATCAACCCCCAGCTCAAGCAGCAGGTGATGGAGGATATTGTTCTGCTCTGGCTCATCGGCGTGAAGGTGGTTCTCATCCACGGCGGCGGCCCGGAGATCAGCGATACCATGAAGCGCCTGGGCAAGCAGGCCCAGTTTGTGAACGGCCTCCGGGTCACGGACAAGGAGACTGTGGACATCGTCCAGATGGTTCTGGCCGGTAAGGTCAACAAGGATCTTGTGAATCTGCTGCAGATGAAGGGCGGCCACGCCATCGGTTTGTCCGGCATCGACGGCGGCATTCTGGAAGCAACCATCAAGGACGAAGCCCTGGGCTATGTGGGCCGGATCACAAAGGTCAGAACCCAGCCCATCACTGATATTCTGGAGAAAAACTACATCCCCGTCATTTCCACCGTTGCCAGCGACCGCCAGGGCAACACCTATAACATCAACGGCGACACTGCCGCGGCTTATATTGCAGGCGCGCTGGGTGCCGAACGTCTGATTATGATGACGGACATTGCAGGCGTGATGATGGACAAGGACGATCCGGATTCTCTGATCCCCAACATCACCATTTCCCAGGCAGAAGCCCTGAAAACCCAGGGCGTCATATCCGGCGGCATGATTCCCAAGGTGGACTGCTGCATCGACGCTCTGAACGCAGGCGTGAACAACGTGGTCATCATGGACGGACGGATTCCCCATTCCATCCTGATGGAGCTGCTCACCGACGAGGGCGCAGGCACCATGGTTATGAAGGGCTGACGATCACGGAGGGAAGGATAGTGTGAAAGGAAACCGTCAGGGTTTCCTTTCGCGTTCAATAGAAATTGATCCAAATGAAACACTCTGGGTTTCATTTGGATTGTCGGCATGACGATTTTCGTCATGCCGTGCAGGCACGATGGTAATGAAAGGATAATTGATATGAGCATCACTGCAATTGACAAGGAATATGTTGCCGGTACCTACGGCCGGTTCCCTCTGGAGCTGGTGGAAGGCAAGGGCAGCATTGTAAAGGATACACAGGGGAAGGAATACATCGACATGGGCACCGGCATCGGTGTCACCGCCTTCGGCTACTGTGACGAGGTCTGGACGGAGGCTGTCACCCGGCAGGCCATGAAGCTCCAGCACACTTCCAATCTCTATTACACGGAACCCTGCGCCAGCCTGGCCAAGCTTCTCTGTGAGAAGACCGGTATGAAGAAGGTATTTTTCTCCAATTCCGGTGCCGAGGCCAACGAGTGTGCCATCAAGGTCGCCAGAAAGTATTCCGCTGAGAAAAAAGGCCCTGACTGCTTCCAGATTATCACCCTGGGGCAGAGCTTCCACGGCCGCACCCTGACCACCCTGGCCGCCACCGGACAGGATCATTTCCATAAGGACTTCCAGCCCCTCACCCCGGGCTTTGTCCACGTGGAAGCCAATAATGTGGATGCCCTCAACGCGGCGGTCAACGGCTCCACCGCAGGCATCATGATCGAAATGGTCCAGGGCGAGGGCGGTGTCAATCCGCTGACCCGGGAATTTGTGGCAGAATGCGCCCGGATCTGCAAGGAACAGGATATTCCGCTCATCGTGGATGAGGTCCAGACCGGCAACGGCCGTACCGGAAAGCTCTATGCCTATATGCACTTCGGCATCACTCCCGACATTGTATCCACTGCCAAGGGTCTGGGCGGCGGCCTGCCCATCGGCGCGACCATGATGGGGGAGAAGGTGCAGAACGTTCTGAAGCCCGGTGATCACGGCTCCACCTACGGCGGCAATCCGGTCTGCTGCGCCGGTGCTTTGACGGTTATCGAGCGGCTGACGGATGATTTTCTCAGCAGCGTCCGGAGAAAGAGCGGCTATGTGTTCTCCACCCTTTATAATGCCCCCGGCATCGAGAGCGTTACAGGCCTGGGTCTGATGATCGGCATCAAGACCACCAAGCCTGCAAAGGAAGTGGTCAATGCCTGCATGGCCCGCGGCGTGCTGTGCCTTACCGCCAAGGATAAGGTCCGGCTCCTGCCGCCGCTGAATATCTCCATTGAGGAGCTGTCCCAGGCCCTGGATGTGCTGAAAGAAGTCTGCGCCGAATAAGGAGCACCCAATGCCGGAAACCAAAGATTTGATCCTGCGAAAGGCCATCCAGTCCGACTGGATGGCAATGTACCGCAATATCTGGCGTCACCCCGAAAGCGCAAAGTATATGCTCTGGGATGTGACCACTTCGGAAGCCGACGCCATTTCCCGGATGGAGCGAACCATACGGTTTCAGTCAGAGCATCCCTTCCACTGGACCGTGGTGGAAAAGAAAAGCGGACAGGCCATCGGCTGGGCAGGACTCCGGCAGGTCGATGACGTGACCTGCGAGGAAACCGGCATTGCCCTGGGCCCCGATTTTACCGGAAAGGGCTACGGAACCCAGCTTCTGAACGCACTGACAGACTTTGCCCGGGATCAGCTGGGCGCAAAGCGCTTCCTGGCCTGCTGCCGTTCCCAAAACGAAGCCTCACGCAGACTCCAGCGCGCCTGCGGCTTCCGCTTCACCCATAGGGAAGCCATGACCGATCCCCGGAACGATGAACCCTATATCCTTGAATATTACGAAAAAGACCTGTAAAAAGAGCGGCTCCCGATTTCGGGAGCCGCTCCGTTGCGTTTATGGAAATCAGATATTCAGCAGATCGGAGTAGACAGCCAGCGCGCCGTCGGTGTCATGGGCCAGAACCTTCTTGGCCAGAACCTTGCCCAGCTGGACGCCTTCCTGGTCGAAGGAGTTGACGTTCCATGCAAAGCCCTGGAACATGACCTTGTTCTCGAAGTGGGCCAGCAGTGCGCCCAGAGAACCGGGAGTCAGCTTGTCGCCAACGATGATGGAGCTGGGACGGCCGCCCTGGAACTTCTTGTTCAGGTCAGCATCATCCTTGCCGCAGGCGAATGCCACGATCTGAGCGGCAACATTGGCGCACAGCTTCTGCTGGCTGGTGCTGCCCTGGATCACAACGTCAGAGCCCATCTGGCTGCTCTTGAAGCCAACGAACTGCAGGGGGACAATGTCGGTGCCCTGATGCAGGAGCTGATAGAAGGAGTGCTGGCCGTTGGTGCCGGGCTCACCGAAGATGATGGGGCCGGTGGCGTAGTTCACGGGCTGGCCATAGCGGTTGACGGACTTGCCGTTGGACTCCATGTCCAGCTGCTGCAGATGTGCGGGGAACCGGGACAGTGCCTGGGAGTAGGGCAGAACAGCGGTGTTCTGGTAGCCCAGGACGTTGCGCTCGTAAACGCCGATCAGAGCGTCCAGCATAGCGGCGTTCTCCAGCAGGTTGGAGCTGGCTGCCAGCTTGTCAGCAGCGGCAGCGCCGTTCAGGAACTCCGCAAAAACCTCGGGGCCGAAGGCCAGGCTCAGCACGCAGCCGCCAACGCCGGAGGAGGAGGAGAAACGGCCGCCGATGTAGTCATCCATGAAGAAGGCAGCCAGATAGTCGGGAGAGGAAGCCAGGGGAGAGGTAGCGGAGGTGACACAGGCCATGTGGTTTGCAGGATTCAGACCGGCGTTGACCAGAGCGTCCTTGACGAAGGACTCGTTGGTCAGAGTCTCCAGGGTGGTGCCGGACTTGGAAACCAGCACGAACAGGGTGTGGGCCAGATCCAGGGTGCACAGAACGCCGGCTGCGTCGTCGGGGTCAACGTTGGAGATGAAAGCGGCCTTCATCTTCAGGTTGCCGGTGACCTTTGCCCAGTTCTCCAGAGCCAGGTAAATGGCGCGGGGGCCCAGGTCGGAACCGCCGATGCCGATCTGGCAGACGGTGGTGAACTTCTCGCCGGCAGCGTTGGTGATCTCACCTGCGTGAACCTTGTTCACGAAAGCGGCGATCTTGTTCTGCTCGCCAACATAGAACTCACGCTTGTCAACTCCGTCAGCGATGACAGCCTCGCCCAGCTGACCGCGGCACAGATGGTGCAGAACCAGACGCTTCTCGCCGGTGTTGATCATTTCGCCGTTATACAGAGCGGCGAACTTTTCAGCAAGCTGTGCTTCCTCTGCGAAAGCGGCCAGCTTTGCCAGAATCTCGTCGTTGACAGGTCTTGCGCCGTAGTTGAAGTTCAGACCCTCGCCCATGGGCACAGTGTACTTCTTAACGCGATCAGCACCGCCCTCGCCGGTCATAGCGGCAGCCAGCTGAACCTTCTCAGCGGCGGCCAGTGCCTGATAGGAAGCCAGAGTGTCCATGTTGTTCCAATTGATCATGTGGAAATCCTCCTCTTATATGTTCAAAATAATGCGCCAGGTATTCATACAGCAAAATTATACTACCATTCACAGAAAAATGCAAGAATGGATTCTGCGTATTTGTGGGTTTGTACAAATTACCGGCAACATCGGCAAAAAAAGCCGCCCAGTGCTGAGCGGCTTCTGATGGTTACTTGATCTTCTCAGAATCCAGATACGCGTAGAATTCCGCCAGAGCCTCATGGGCCGTTTGAATCCGCTGTGCCAGGCCCTCCGGGCTGATGTCCTCATACAGGAAATTCTCCACACGGATCTCGTTTTCCATCCAGGGCCCATCTTCGGATTTGGGAGGATGCAGCACAAAGTCCATGGCCTTGAACGGAACCCCATCCCGGTCAAAACGCTCCCGGAGCAGGAGCATGATCTCTGCGGCCTTTTCAAAGGTCACTTCCGGACTGCCCACATAGACCACCAGCTTGCCGCACCGCGCACCAAGCTCCCGGATATCATATTCCTTGTCCCGTTCCAGCTCCTCCAGAGCCATGGAAAATTCCGGAATGTCATAATGCTGGGGATCACCGATGAGGAAACCTTCCGAAATGCACAATTCTCCGAAGCTGATGGAGAAGTCCAGCTCCATGGAAGGATCATCCAGAATCCGTTCCGTCATAGCCCGGTATGCATCGTCCAGCCGCCGCTCTGTGACATAGCCCTTTTCCACAGATTCATAGGTGTCATAATACACCCGTCCGAAATAGTCGATTTGCAGGGTGAACTGGGTGTCGATGCTGTCCTTTGACCGGATGTGGGCGTAGTAGCTGGTAAATTTGAAGTTAAAGCCAAGACTGTCCACATAGCAGTCCGGGTAGTGTTCCAGCAGATATTCCTCTGCGCCTCTCTGGGCCAGCCACTTGGACACCGGATTTCCCACCAGGGAATTGGCAAAGGCCGCCAGGCCGAAGGTCAGCGCCAGCGCAAGCACCAGCGCAAGGATCTTCCAGAATCTCTTTTTCATATCAATTCTCCTTTCGAAATGCGAAGTGGAGCAGTCCGCCAATCACCACTCCGATTACAGCAAACAGACAGTACAGCCCCGTCCACATCACAAGACTAGGCAGGGTCAGATATTCAGCGCCAAGTCCCAATGCATTGGTGATGAAATGCATGACATACAGCAGCACAGGGATCAGCACCACTGCCTTCCAGCGGAAGAGGTAATAGCCCACCAGACCGATCAGGGGCATGATCAGACTGTTGTAAAAGATCCCGTTTCCGGCAGGCAGACTCAGTCCGAACAGAATGCCGAACATCAGAACCATGGCGGACCCCAGCTGAAGCTTCCGGGAGAGCTTGCCCAGCAGCTTTTCCTTCCCGGCAGGAACCGCTACAATCCCTTCGAACATGGCCCTGCATTCTTCGCAGCAGGCCAGGTGTTCTTCCACCGCTTTGCGGCTTGCCGGACTTGCCACGCCATCCTGCACCAGGGGCATCAGATCCAGGCAGATGTCACAATTGATCGTATTCACAGCAAAAATCCCTCCTTTTGAAGATGGTTTCGTACCTTTCCCTTGGTTCTGAAAAACAACACCCGGGCGGAATTCTCAGACATTCCGCACTTCGTTCCGATTTCGAAATAGGAATAGCCCTCCAGCCGCAGCTTCCATACCCTCCGGGTCAATTCCGGCTCGGCGGACAGGGCCTCCTGGATGGCACAGACCAGCTCTGAACCATCCAATGATGCCTGGGAGGCAGGAAGAGCAGCGTCGAATAATTCATGAATGGGAATGGTGGGAATCTGACGGTTTTTCCGCTTCAGATGGGCGATCCACCGCCTCCGGGCGATGGTGAACAGCCAGGTTTTTACATCCGATTCCCAGCGGAAGCCGGCAATGGACCCCACCGCCTCCACAAACACCTCCGAAGTCAGATCCTCAGAAAGGGAAGCATCACGGCACAGGCTGTACAGGTATGTATAGATGTCTTTGTAGTATTGATCAAACAATTCTGCCAGCAGTTGTTTCATATCGCTCCTCCTTTCACAGTATGAGTGGTCCGGCAAAGGCCGTTTGTTACAGCATCTGTTATTTTATTTCAGTCCCATGGAAAAAGCAACCGCCCTCTATTCGTGATTATGCCATCTTGCGGAGATAGGCAAATTATGGTAATATAAAACAAAAGCCGGAGGAGGACAGCTTATGAGAAAATCATTCCTTGCCGTATTGACCGTGATTGTGCTGTGTTTCAGCCTTTGTGTCAGCGTCCTTGCCGCGGACCATCCCTTTCTGGATGTACCCTCCGGAATCTGGTACGAGGATTCTGTGGAGTATGTTTACCGTCATGGACTGATGTCCGGCACCGGCGCTGACCGGTTTTCTCCAATGGGTACGATGACCCGGGGCATGGTCGTGACGGTGCTTCACCGGCTCAGCGGTTCTCCTGCACCCCAGGAAGCCTGCCCCTTTACGGATGTGTCCCCGGAGGATTACTGCTACAGTGCCGTCTGCTGGGCCTATGAGCAGAACATCACCAACGGCACCTCCGACACACTGTTTTCTCCTTCCAGCTATGTGACCCGGGAACAGCTCGTGACCTTCCTGTACCGCTGTGCCGGCTGGCTGTCGGTTTCCACCAGCTACAAGCTGTCGGTTCTGTCCGGCTATGCCGATGCGGAATCCGTTTCCACCTATGCGCTGGAGCCCTTCTCCTGGGCGGTGACCCACGGCATTATCGCCGGCACCGACGAAACCCACCTGTCGCCTGTGTCCGGCGCCAACCGTGCCCAATGCGCCGCCATTCTGACCCGGTTCCACCTCCTGGTATCCGGCAGCAATTGATCTGCCTTCGGGACTGTGCAAAAGCATGGTCCCGATTTTGTGTATATGGACGAAAAAGAAATAGCGTATTCCATCCGGCCAGAAAGTCTGGTATGATAAAAGAAAAATGCGGCAGGCTCTGCCGCGAAAGAGGAGGAACCCCTATGCAGATTCGTACAAAAGCAAGCCGTTCCGATCATGTTTCCAGCCGTGAGAAGGAAAATCTCCAGGTGGCCTACCGGGCCGCCTGCGAAAGCATCGTTCTGCTGAAAAATGACGGCGCCCTGCCCCTGACCAGCAAAACCGTGGCCCTGTTCGGCCCCGGTGTGTCCATGACCATCAAGGGCGGCACCGGCTCCGGCGAGGTCAACGAGCGTCACAGTGTCACCATTCTGGAAGGCATGGAGGACCGGGGCTTCACCGTTACCAGCAAGGACTGGATCAGACGGTTTGAAAACCACTATCAGGAGCAGTACGCCCTTTACCAGGAAGAAAAGAAGAAACGGGTGAACCTGCTGAAGCTGGACAGCATCATGTCCATGCTGTTCGACAACTTCCGATTCCCCGACGGCCCGGAGGTTACGGAAGCCGACGTGGCAGAGGAAACCGATTCCTGCATTTATGTTCTGTCCCGGCAGGCAGGTGAGGGCGGCGACCGGAAGGTGGAGGCAGGTGACTTCCTGCTGACAGAGCTGGAAAAGCAGACCATCCGGTTCCTGGCCCAGCGGTATGAGAAGTTTGTTCTGGCTATCAACTGCGGCTCTGCCATGGATATGAGCTTCCTGGATCAGATTCCGGAGATCAATGCTGTTCTTTATATCTGTCAGCTTGGCACTGAGGGCGGCCATGCCTTCGCGGATGTGATCTCCGGTGCGGTGACTCCCTCCGGCAAGCTGTCCTCCACCTGGGCAAAGCAGTATTCCGATGTTCCCTTCGGCGCAGAATACGGCTCTTGCAACGGCAATCTGAAGCAGGAATTCTATAAAGAGGGCATCTATGTGGGCTACCGCTATTACGATTCCTTCGGCGTGGAGCCCTGCTATCCCTTCGGCTATGGTCTGAGCTACACCGATTTTGAAATCACTCCCTGCGAAGCCCAGCTCGATGGCACCAGGGTTCTGCTGAATGTCTCCGTCCGCAACATCGGCAGCCAGTATTCCGGCAAGGAGACCGTACAGCTCTATGTGTCCGCCCCCAATGGTGCCATGGACAAGGAGTACCAGTCCCTGGCGGCCTTCGCCAAGACAGGCCTTCTGGCCCCCGGCGCGTCGGAGAATCTGAAATTGTCCTTCGACCTGAAGGAGCTTGCCAGCTACCGGGAGGCAGACGGCTGTTATGTCCTGGAAAAGGGCGGCTATCTGCTCCGGGTGGGCAATTCCTCCCGGGTTACCGTCCCTGCCGCCATTGTGGAGCTGAACGGGGATGCCATTGTATCCGTTCATACCCATGTGTGCCCCATGCGCGTTCCCATGAAGGAGCTGAAATCCCAGAGCTACCACTGGGAAATTCCCCTGGTTCCCGTGCTGGAGCTGGATGCTTCTGCCATTGAGCCCAGAGTCTATACCTATGAAGACCCTGCTGTCTGCCAGGACCAGCGTGTCCAGATGCTTCTGAACAGTCTGACCGATGCGGAAATGGCGGATATCGTGGTGGGCGCGGGAATGTTCGGTGGCGATCATTTCTTCAAGCTCCCCGGCTCTGTGGGCAATACCACCAGCAAATTCTGGAATCGGGGCCTGTGCAATGTGACCCTCTGCGACGGCCCTGCCGGTCTGCGGATTCAGAAGCGCTCCACCGTGAGCAAATCCGGCCGGATCAAGGCGGTGGATGCGGCCCTGTCCATTTTCGATGCCTTCCCCGACTTTGTGAAGAAATTCACCAACGGCGACCCGGAAAAGGAGCCTGTGCTGTACCAGTATACTACCGCTTTCCCCGTATCCCACGCGCTGGCCCAGACCTGGAACCGGGAGCTGATGTATGAGATCGGTACTGCTATCTACCGGGAAATGAAGGAATACGGCTGTACCTACTGGCTGGCCCCTGCGGTGAACATCCACCGCAACCCCCTGTGCGGCCGGAACTTTGAATACTGGTCCGAGGACCCCTTCCTGGCCGGTGATCTTGCTGCCGCCATGACCCGGGGCGTTCAGCAGGAGGAGGGCTTCTATGTCACCGTGAAGCATTTCGCCTGCAATAATCAGGAGGACAACCGGAATTTCGTTTCCAGCAATGTGTCTGAACGGGCGCTCCGGGAAATCTACCTCCGGGCCTTCCAGCGCTGTGTCCAGCAGGGTGGCGCCAAGGGCATTATGACCAGCTACAACAAGGTCAACGGGGTATACGCACCCAACAGCCATGACCTCTGCACCAAGATTCTGCGTAATGAATGGGGCTTTGAGGGTGTGGTAATGACCGACTGGTTTTCCACCAATGACGGTCAGGCCAGCAATCCCCTTGCCATCAAGGCTGGCAATGATCTGATCATGCCCGGTACCCCTGCCGCGAAAAAGGCCATTCTCAAGGGCCTCCAGGAAAACCAGATTTCCCCCCGGGATCTGCGCCGGTGCTGCGGCAATGTGATCCGTTCCATCCTCAACAGCGACCTCCAGAGAGAGTACTTCGGCTGATTCCTGTTTTCATGCCGCGGAAGTGGACAAACCGTCCTCTTCCGCGGTTTTTCATTGAATTGGGACCCGTCCCGTGATACAATGGAGAAAAGGAGGTGATCCCATTGTTATTTGGAATTCAGAACGGCACCATTCCCTTTGGGGATACGGATATGGACTATATCCGCTTCGGTACGGGAAAAAAGACCCTCGTTATGCTCCCCGGCCTTGGTGATGGCCTGCGAACGGTACGGGGTATGGCGTTTCCCCTTGCTCTGATGTATTACCGGTTCTGCAGGGAGTATACAGTGTATTCCTTCAGCCGGACGAATCAGCTCTCAGAAGGAGTCACCACCCGGGACATGGCCGATAACCTGGCCCGGGCCATGAGATTCCTTGAAATTGAACGGGCGGATGTTTTCGGTGTCTCCATGGGCGGAATGATCGCTCAGCATCTGGCCATTGATCATCCGGAGCTGGTGGGCAAGCTCATTCTCACCGTCACGGCGCCCTGTTCCAATCCCATTATGGAGGAGGCCATAGGGTCCTGGATTTCCTTCGCCGAAGCCGGGGATCATACCCGCCTCATGGACAGCAATCTCCGCCTGATCTATTCAGATCGCTATTACCGCAGCAGCAAATGGCTGATCCCGATGATCGGCAGGATGACCAAGCCCCGTTCCTATGACCGGTTTCTGTTGATGGCCCAGGCTTGCAGAACCCACAATACCCTGGAAGGCCTGAGTCGGATTCAGTCCCCAACCCTGATTGTGGCTGGCGGCAGGGATCACTGTCTGGGAGAGGAGGGCTCCAGAACAATGGCCTCCCGGATTCCCGGGGCGGTGCTGAAATACTATCCGGAACAGGGCCACGGTCTTTATGAAGAAGAAAAGACCTTCACCGGTGTGATCCTGGCCTTTCTGAAAGGGGAACCCATCGATGTACAGTGAAGTATTCTGTAAGGTATACAATGAATTCGGCTGGAATTACTATCCGGAAATCTTCGGAGAGCTTCTGCTGACCTGGCTCAAACGCAACAATGTGACCCCCAAAACAGCCATGGATCTGGCCTGCGGCACCGGCATCCTGTGCCGGATTCTCAGAGCCGCCGGAATGGAAGCCGCCGGCATGGATCTCTCTGACGGCATGATCGCCATCGCCTGGGAAAATGATCCCCAGGGTCAGTATACCGTGGCAGACATGACCACCTTCCGTCCGGCGGATGCCTACGATCTGGTCACCTGCACCGGCGATGCGGTAAATCATATCCCGGAGCTGGGGGATGTCCGTCGGATTTTTGAGAATGTTTACAGCTATCTGGCCCCCGGCGGCTATTTTGTGTTCGATCTTCTGAATGAAAAGGAAGTATCCGACAGTGAACCCTTCGAAATGGATTTTACCGAAACTACCCGGGTCTGGTTTCAGATGACCCGTCCCGGGCAGAACCGGGTTCATCTCACCGTCCGTGTATACGAATCCGGGGTGCTTGCCCTGGAGGAAGTGATCCGGGAGACCATCCACGATCCAGGGGAAATCTGCCGGATGCTTCAGCAGTGCGGCTTCCGGGTGATCCGCTGCGCAGACTGCCTGCTGGAGGATTCGGGCCATGGGACGACCTGGTTTATCGTTGCAAGAAAGGAGCATTCCAATGAATGAAGTCAATCAGACCCTGTATATCCCTCTTTATGGAAAAGCCCTGGTCAGCCGAAAAGGCATCATCCTGAAGGATTCCATGGCAGAGCAGATCTGGCAGGCGGAGGGCTTTCCCCTTCGGGGAAAATCCGCCTCCCGCTGGCTTGCCTATTACATGGGAATGCGCTCTGCTGTGATTGATCGCTGGACGGAAGCACAGATGACCCTTGACCCGGAAGCCGTGGTTCTGCACCTGGGCTGCGGCATGGACAGCAGAGCCTTCCGGCTGGAGGGCAGGGGAGCCTGGTACGATGTGGACTTTCCTGCCGTGATTTCGGAACGGCGCCGTTACTATCGGGAGAAGGATGGCTATCGGATGATACCCGGTGATCTTCGCCGCCGGGAGTGGATCCAGGCCCTTCCCCGTGGCAGGGCAATCGTGGTCATGGAGGGCCTGAGTATGTACCTGCGTCCGGAGGAGCTCCGGGCATTGCTTGCTCTTTTGAAGGGCCATTTTGACCATGTGTGTCTGCTGATGGACTGTTACTCAGAATTTGCCGCCAAGGCATCCAGATTCCGCAATCCAATCAATGATGTGGGCGTGACCCAGGTCTGGGGTCTGGATGATCCCGAGGCCCTGGCCCGGGATACAGGGATAACCTATCTGAGCGAGCATTCCATGACCCCGGAGGAGCTGATTGCCCAGCTGAAGCCCTGGGAGCAGGGTGTGTTCAGAAAGCTCTACGCCGGTAAATTTGCCGGAAAGCTATACCGTCTTTATGAATTTGAAAGCTGATTTCTCAAAGAAAGCCGGGTCAGCGATGGATCTTTCGGGAATGTTTATGAATTTTTTATGAAATGGGTGGACATCCCGTCTGCCGGTCGGTATAATGGAAGCATCTGTAAACGGAATGGGGGAGTACCCTTGTCGATCCAGAAAAAGCGCGATTTCCTGGTTAATTTTGCTTATTACAGCATCGTGGGAGCAGGTGTGTTCCTGGCATTGAAATATCTTCTGCCCATAACGGTGCCGTTTATCATCGGTGTCATAATATCGGTTTTGGTTGTGCGGCTATCCAATCTGATCCGGCTTCCGAACCGGATCGTCCGCATTCTGCTGACAATCCTGGTTTACGGCGTCATGGGTCTGGTGGTTGGTCTGCTGGCGGTGAAGGGCGTTTCCGCGCTGGGCGGGCTGATTCAGTGGCTGCCCCAGGTCTATGAGCATAAGCTTATGCCCTTTGTTTCCTTCTGCTACGACTGGTTCTATGATCTCATGGAGGAGCTGGACCCTGCGGTGATTACTGTCCTTCAGTCCGTGAAGGAGAGCGCCTTGTCCGCACTGAAAAATGTGATCGCCAGCCTTTCCGGCGTGGCAGTTTCCATCATTTCCGGTTTGGCCCGTGGGATTCCCTCTGTGATTTTCAGCGTGCTGGCCATGATCTTCTCCACGATTTTCATCGTCTGTGATTATGAGGGAATCCTCTCCTTTGCGTCCCGGAACATTCCCGGGAAGTACAAGGACGTTCTGAAGAAAATCCGTGTCTACATGACGGACACTCTGTTCGTGGTCATCCGGTCCTATGTGCTGATCATGCTGATGACCTTTACAGAGCTGAGCCTTCTGTTCATGGTCTTTGGAATCGAAAACGCCATGATCAAGGCAGCCGTCATAGCGGTCTTTGACATTATGCCCATTCTGGGAACCGGCGGCATCATGATTCCCTGGGCGGTGATTTCTCTGGTGCTTGGCTATACCAAGCTGGGCATCGAGCTGTTTGTCATTTACGGAATCGTCACCGTGGTCCGCAATTACATGGAACCCAAGATTGTTGGAGCGCAGCTGAGCCTGCATCCCATTATTTCGCTGGTGTCCATGTTCATTGGTCTGAGAGTATTCGGCTTCTGGGGCCTGTTTGGCGCGCCGGTAGCCATCTCCTTCTTCTGGAAACAGCGCATGGAGCGCATCCAGGCTTCTGCTGAATCCTAATATAAAGGGCGTGTTCAAATGAACACGCCCTTGTTTTGTGTGCGCCCGGTGAGCGCACGTTCTATAGGGTGAAAGTCCCGAATCCGCCCGGTAGCGGGAAGGGTTAGCCAAAGGCAAGGGTGTCCGTCGTGAGGCGGAATCTGAAGAAAGCCGGATTTTGGAAGTTAAAAGGTCT
>JAFVWL010000117.1 GCA_017501695.1 Oscillospiraceae bacterium | reverse complement strand
GATGATTTGGGCGAGGGGTTTGTGCCCAAATTAAGTTTTGGAAAGTTCGGAATACTTTGTGTATTGCGGACTTTTCAAAATGAAAAGTTGGGTACAAAGACCCGGTCAAATCGCAAAAGGGGAGTTTCTAGAGGTGCCCTCTATTATTATAAGGAAGTTTGCCCGAAAGCGCAAGCCCTTTTCAGGAAATGAGGATTGAAAAATGGGAGCGGAAAATTCAGCCGCCGGACGGGCGACCGCAAAGGTCGCCCCTACGCGGGGAAGGGAGGGATCAGCCTCTCCCCTACGCAAAATAACTCTCAACTTTCAACTCTCAACTTTCAACTAAAAAACACGCCCTTGCGGGCGTGTTTTTTATCGGATCAGCGGACGTACTCGATGACCACACGGCGGTTGGGCTCGGTGCCGGTGGAGTAGGTGGTGATGTTGTCCATCTCCTGCAGGGTGGCGTGGATCACATGGCGCTCGTAAGCGTTCATGGGCTCCAGGGTGGTGCGGCGGCGGGCCTTCAGGACCTGCTGGGCCTTCTTCCGGGCGTAGCGGCGGAGGCTGTCCTCCCGCTTCTCCCGGTAGCACTCGGCATCCACATTGATGCGGACATGACCCTCCACATCCCGGTTGATGCTGTAGTTGGCCAGGTGCTGGATGGCATCCAGGGTATCGCCCCGGCGGCCGATCAGGTAGCCCAGATCATCGCCCACCAGCTCCACCTTATAGGTGCTGCCCTCCACGTTCCAGGCGTGGGGCACAGCGGTGGAATCCATGTGCTTCAGCAGGCCGGCGATGAAGGTCTCGATCTTTTCCTCGATGGAGCCGGGAGCGGCGGGGGTGTACTCCTTGGGCGCTTCCACCTTCTTTTCGACCTTCTTTTCAGCCTTTTCGGCCTTCTTTTCGGTCTTTTCGACCTTCTTTTCCTGCTTCTTCTCGGTCTTTTCGACCTTCTTCTCCTGCTTCTTCTCGGGCTTGGGAGCCTCGGCCTTCTTCTCGGCCTTGGGCTGCTCAGGCTTCACAGGCTCAGCCTTGGGCTGCTCGGGCTTCTTAACGGGCTGGCCGGAGGCCTTCGGCTTGGACCGGGAAGCGGCGCCCAGGGCGGACTTGGGCTTCTCGGGCTCCACCACGGGATCAGGAGCTTCGTAGGTCACCATAACCTTGGCAGGCTGGGCACCGAAGCCCAGGAAGCCGGCCTTGGGCAGAGCCAGGACCTCGTAGGTAATATCGTCGCGGGTCAGACCAAGCTGATTCAGGGCCGCTTCCACAGCCAGATCAATGGTCTTGCCGCTGGTAATCAGAGTTTTTTCCATGTGCTTTATTCCTCCGTGGGGTTGCTGTAGCGGTCGGGGTCATAGGCGCGGCCCTTGCACCAGGGACGCTCGGGGATGCCGGACAGGGGCTTGTTCTCCTCGTCCTCTTCCTCGAAGGCGATGCCACGCTTGGCGGCATACTCCCGGGCAGCGGCGGCCCGCTGAGCCTCCTCCTGCTGCTGCAGCTTCTTCTGCATCTTCTTCTTGCTGGTGTTCTGGGTCTGGCCCTCGGGGTTGGCGGCCCGGCGCTCGGCACGGATGCGCTCCTTCTCGGCCTCCTCAGCCTCCCGCTCCATCATTCTCTGCAGGCGGACGGCATCCTCCGCGTCGTAGACCTTGCGGTAGTGGTTGGTCATGATGACATTCTCGATCATGCTGACCATGCCGCCCACGAACCAGTACAGGCTCAGCGCGGCGGGAACGGAGAAGCCGAACCACAAGGACATGAGGGGCATCATCCACATCATCATCTGGGTCTGCTGGGCAGTCTGGGACTTTTCGGCGGTTTCCTTATCCTGGACGCCGTTCTTGTCGGTAATGACGGAATTGTTGGTCTTCTGGCTGATCCACATGCTCAGCACCTGGCTGCCCGCAGACAGGCAGGGGAACAGAGCCGCGCCGATGTGGGCCCAATCCCACTTCCAGGACGCGTCAAAGATGTTGAACTGGGGAATCTGGGCCAGGTTGACACCCAGGAAATCGAAGTTCAGGCCCTCCAGGGTCCGCTCGGAAACCTGGATGCCGGCTTCCCGGATCTGCTCGGCAAATTCGCCGATGTAGGGAGCGGCAGTCACCTGGTCATAGAAGCTGTTGCCCGTAAAAATCTCGGGCATACCGTTTTTCACGATCTCCACGATGGCGGCGGCAGCTTCGGCGGTTTCATGGAGCATGAAGACCACGGGCTCCCGGACCACCTGGTACAGGGGGAACATGATCAGCAGGGGCACCAGGCTCCACAGGCAGCCGCCGCAGCCCATGTCCGCGCCTTCTTCCTTCTGAAGCTGCTGGAGGGCCTCGTTCATGCGCTTTTCGTCATGGGCGTAACGCTCCCGGATCTCGTTCATCTTGGGCTGGAGCCGGGACATCTTCATCATGCTCTTCTTGCTCTTGGCGTTGATGGGCACCATGACCAGACGCACGATGATGGCAAACAGAATCAGCGACACACCGTAGTTGGTGGTGAACTGGTACAGGAAGTCCAGAATGTAGCCGAAGGGAATGGTTATAATCTTATCCAATTGACATTTCTCCTTATGAACGTCATGGTACGGGGTCGTACCAATCCCCCTTGTAGAAGGGGTGGCACCGGGAAAGGCGCTTCAGCGTGAGCCAGCCGCCCTTTAAGGCCCCGTATTTGTTAATTGCTTCGCAGGCATAGCATGAGCAGGTGGGGTAAAACCGGCATTTCCCCGGCTGAAGGGGGGAAATGTGCTTCTGGTAGAAGCGGATCAAAGCGAGGAAGATTGTTTTCATAGGGATCTCACATTTCTTCATGTCATTGCGAGGAGGGCGAAGCCCGACGCGGGACCGAAGGGAATGCCTGTGGTGCAATCCCGTAAGATTTCCGGGATGACCACGGGATCGCCACGGCCCTTCGGGCCTCGCGATGACGCGGTTAATGGATCAAAATTCCGGCCTTTTGGGCCAGGGCCAGGTATGCCTTGGTGAGCTGGTCGAAGGGCGCGTCCACGCACCGGGACCGAGCCACCACCACAATGTCCCAGCCCGGGAGGAACTGATCCTCGTTGAGCCGGTAGACCTCCCGCAGTCTTCTGCGGACCCGGTTGCGGATGTGGGCCTTGCCCAGCTTCTTGCTGACGGTGATGCCCACCCGGTTGCCGGGGGTCCGGTTTTTCCGGGCATAGAGCACCAGAAACCCGTTGGCCACACCCTTGGTGCTGTAAAGCCGCCGGAATATGTGATTGAGCTTCAGAGCGCTTGAAAACTTCATGGATCGATTCCTCATCACAGTGAAAAGTGAGAAGTGTATCACATTTCATCAGACGCTCCCGAGAAACAGATCGTCATTGGCCCGGCGAGAGATTGTTTCGCAGAACGAGGTTGAATGCCGCAGGAATACTTTGTGTATTTCAAGGCATTCATAACGAAGTGCTGCGGAAAAAGATCCGGCGGGAAAATGGCGAGGGGTTTTGAGGGAGTGCCAAATAAAAAAGGGAGCGGGGCGAAGTATCTTCGCCCCGCACTTTACTCCCGTTTCGCTTTGAGTATTTCGGTTGTGGTCACCCACGTTCCACTCAAGCAGACAGGACCTTGCGGCCCTTGGCACGACGGCGGGCGAGAACCTTGCGGCCATTGGAAGTAGCCATTCTCTTCCGGAAACCGTGGACCTTGGATCTGTGACGACGGCTGGGCTGGTAGGTACGCTTCATTCGTATACACCTCCTGTCAGTTGGTCTTTCTATGCTCGACAGTCAAATTTGACCGCAGCAAAACATGGTTGGTGACTGCATACAGCCACACTGTAAAAGTATAACCGAAAAAAGCAAGATGGTCAATCATTATTTTCAGTTTTTATGCAATTTTTTCGTCAATTCTCCGGCTCCTCCCGGGAAATCACCGGATTCTCCAGGCCCAGCTTGCCCAAAACCCGGCGGTAAGCCTCGCTTTCCGGGGCCAGGGGAGTGGGCTGGTAGTCGTTCCGGTCCGTATGGCCGGAGATGGACATGGGAATCGCGGTCATGTCGCCCAGGGTCACGGTGCCCTCGGGGGTCCGGATCACCCGGAACTGGATCAGGACCGAATCCTTATCCGTGGGGTTGGAGTTGCCGCCGAAGCAGAAATTGCCCAGGGAGTAGCAGATGATGCCCCCGTGGTATTCCTCGATGGGCTGGAGCACATGGGGATGGTGTCCGATGACGATGTCCGCGCCGGCGTCGATGGCCCAGTGGCCCACCTCCACCTGGTCCGCGTTGGGCTGGCGCTCCAGCTCGTTGCCCCAGTGGAAATTGCAGATGATGATCTGGGCACCCCGGTCCCGGAGCCCTTGGATCTGGCCGGTGAAATGGGCTTCGTCAAAATAGTAGTTGCCCGCCACCAGGCCAATGACCAGGCCGTGCTCCGTGGTAATCAGCCGGGGCTCGTAGATATCGGTCCAGGCCACGCCTGCCCCGTCCAGAGTCTGGGTAGTCGTGCGGTAGCCGGCATAGCCGAAGTCGAAAGTATGGTTGTTGGCCAGGGTCACCGCCTCCACGCCGCCCAGGGTCAGGATCTGGCTGTAGGCCGTGGGACCCCGGAAGGTGTAGGTTTTGTCCGCGGGGGTGCCTCCGTCGGCCAGAACGCCCTCCAGATTCACCATGGTGAACTCGTCGTTAAGGAAGTATTCCCCCACGGCCCGGAAGGGGTAGGCGTAATCGGTGCCCACGGTCATCAGGAAATGCTCCGGCCTGCCGAACCAGTCCGGATGACTTCCCAGGGTGCAGTCCCCGGCGAAGGTCAGGGTGAAGATCTCCGGCGGAGGATCTGTGGGCGGCTCCGTAGGAGGATCTGTGGGCGGCTCCGTAGGAGGATCCGTGGGCGGATCGGTAGGAGGATCCGTGGGCGGATCGGTAGGAGGGTCCGTGGGAGGATCCGTGGGAGGATCCGTGGGAGGGTCTGTGGGCAGCTCCGTGGGGGACAGGACCGGCAGCCCGGGCGGTGTCCAGCCGGATTCCAGCATTACCACTGCTCCCAGCAGTAAAACCAGCAGCACCGCCAGCACGGCGATGACCCCCTTAATGATTCGGTTTCCCATGGGGATTCCCCCTTTCTCTTTTTTGTCAAACCCATGTCATTGCGAAGCCCGCAGGAATTCCCTTGGAGCCTCGCAATGACGGGAACTTTCAACTCTCAACTTTTAACTTTCAACTCAAATCAACCCTGTTCCTGGGCCCGCTTTTTCATCAGGTTCCGCATCCGGACGCTGTGGTCCAGCTCCCGCTTGCGGATCCGCAGGGTCTTGGGGGTGCATTCCAGCAGCTCATCGTCAGCCAGGAACTCCAGGCACTGCTCCAGAGAGTAGTTCCGGGGGGTGGTCAGCCGCAGAGCCTCGTCGGAGCCGGAGGCCCGCATATTGGTAAGCTGCTTGCGCTTGCAGACGTTGACGGTCATATCCTCGTTCCGGCTGCAGATGCCCACCACCATGCCGGCGTACACCGGGGTGCCGGGGCCGATGAACAGGGCGCCGCGCTCCTGGGCAGCAGCCAGACCGTAGGTCACGGCCTCGCCGGACTCATGGGCAATCAGGGAACCCGTCAGGCGGCGCTCGATCTCGCCCTTCATGGGGGCGTAGGAATCCAGCACGGAGGACATGATGCCCTCGCCCCGGGTATCGGTAAGGAACTCGCTGCGGTAGCCGAACAGGCCCCGGGAGGGAACCAGGAACTCCAGGCGGTAGCGGTTGCCCATGGGGGTCATGCCCAGCAGGTCGCCCTTCCGGCGGCCCATTTTTTCAATGACGGCACCCATGCACTCCTCGGGCACGTCAGCCACCATGCGCTCAATGGGCTCGCAGGTCTTGCCGTCGATCTCCTTGGTCAGCACACGGGGGGTGGACACGGCGAACTCGTAGCCCTCCCGGCGCATGGTCTCCATGAGGATGCTCAGGTGCATCTCGCCCCGGCCCGCCACATTGAAGGAATCGGTGGAGGCCTCGGTGACATGGAGGGACACATCCTTCAGCAGCTCCTTTTCCAGCCGGTCCCGCAGGTTCCGGGAGGTGACGAACTTACCTTCCCGGCCGGCGAAGGGAGAATCGTTGACGGAGAAGGTCATTTCGATGGTGGGGTCGGAAATCTTCACAAAGGGCAGGGGCTCCACCGCATCGGGGGCGCAGAGGGTCCGGCCGATGGTGATGTCCGCCATGCCACTGAGGGCCACGATCTCACCGGCGGAAGCCTCCTGAATGGGATTCTTGCCCAGGCCGTCGAATTCGTACAGGGCAACCACCTTGCCCTTGGCCTTCATATCGGGGTTGTGGAAGTCGCAGATGGTGACCTCCTGGTTCACCCGGATGGTGCCCCGCTCCACACGGCCCACAGCGATGCGGCCCACATATTCATTATAATCAATGGAGCTGACCAGAAGCTGCAGGGGAGCGGTCTCGTCGCCGCCGGGGGCATCGATATAGTTAACAATGGTCTCAAACAGGGGGACCAGGTCGGTGCCCACCTCATTGGGGCCGTAGGCGGCGGTGCCGTGACGGCCGGAGCAGAAGACGGTGGGGGAGTTGAACTGGTCGTCGGTGGCGTTCAGGTCCAGCAGCAGCTCCAGGACCTCGTCCATGACCTCCTCGATCCGGGCGTCGGGCTTATCGATCTTGTTGACGGCCACGATGACCTTGTGGCCCAGCTCCAGGGCCTTCTGTAGGACGAAGCGGGTCTGGGGCATGGGACCCTCGGCTGCGTCCACCAGCAGGATGACGCCGTTGACCATCTTCAGGATCCGCTCCACCTCGCCGCCGAAGTCGGCGTGGCCAGGGGTGTCCACGATGTTGATCTTGTAGTCCTTGTAGCGGACGGAGGTGTTCTTGGCCAGGATGGTGATGCCACGCTCCCGTTCCAGGTCGCCGGAGTCCATGACCCGGTCCTGGGTCACCTGGTTCTCCCGGTAAATGCCGCCCTGTTTCAGCATTTCGTCCACCAGGGTGGTCTTGCCATGGTCAACGTGGGCGATGATGGCAATGTTTCTGATTTTTTCCTGAGGTACCATAAAAAAGGATGCTCCTTTGTAATTAGAATCAAATTCTTCCAACATAGGAATATACCACATAGCCAAAAGAAAAGCAACTATTTTGTGGAAAAAGTCCAGGTTTTCCGGAATTTTCTACCCCGTACCCCCGTCCTGCAAAAACCTTCAGCTTTCAACGCTCAGCTTTCAACTAAAAAACACGCCCTTGCGGGCGTGTCAGACTATCGAAAAACCACGTCATTCCGAGCCAGTGCTCACACTGGCGTGGGAATCCCGTGGATTTTCAAACATTTATTGTTAAAAATCGTGCATTTTCCCATTAATTTACGGGATTGCCACACCAGTCTGCGGACTGGTTCGCAATGACGTATTGTTCGGGGGAATTTTTTGACACGCTGACACGCCCCTTGAGGGCGTGTTTTTATGCTTCCGGGAACCACAGATTCAGATCCACATCCGTGGCGATGCCGGGGACGGTGCCGGTGCAGGAATACTGCCACATATCCACCCGGTGGGGGTAGGTCATTTCCCCGCTGTACAGGGCCAGCCACCAGCGGTAAGCCGTCAGCTCCTCCAGATGGAGCAGATCCCGGGCCTGGTAGGTGTTGAAATAGACCATGGGGGCGTAGCCCGCCTGCTCCACCGCGCCGCAGAAGGCCAGGGTGCAGTCCGTCAGGAGCCGCCGGTCCACGTCTGCGGTCCGGGCTTCCTCATCGATGTACTCCCAGTCGTAGACCAGAGGCATTTCCAGGACCCAATCCCGGACCAGGTCCAGGCAGAATTCCGCCTCCTCCAGCGCTTCCTCCACGGTCACCGCCTGGGAGAAGAAGTAGGCACCCACCTTCAGCCCCGCGGACCGGGCTCCGGCGTAATATTCCGCCGCCCGGTCATCGGCCAAGAGACTGCCCTGGGTGTAGCCCCGGTAGCCCAGACGGATCATAACGAATTCCACTCCCGCGGAGCGGACCTGGGCCCAGTCGATGTCCCCCTGGTAGCTGGACACGTCGATGCCCATAACGCTGAGACCGGCAGAGCAGGTCAGGTAGCCGTCCTCGCCGTATGTAAAATCCTCCGGTCCGTAGGGGTTGGGAGCCAGGGTGGGCTCCTTGGGGGGCAGGGTCTGGGGCGGCTCCGTGGGAAAGGGCTCTCCGCCGCCCATGAGGGCCAGAAGGCCCAGCATCAGCACCGCCGTGGTCACCAGGGCCAGAATTCCCGGCAGCCGGCTGTTCTGTTGTTTTCTTCTGCGTTGACGGGCCATTTCCGAGCCTCCTTAGACCTATACGGCACCCCAGTCATGTCATTCCGAGGGCACGAATGTGGTATAATGTTTTTGGACAACTCACGAAATGACAAAAGGAGAGATCGAGATGCCCAAAGGCGAGAGAAAAAAGTATACCAAGGAGTTCAAACTCAGTGCGGTGTATCTGATGCTGAG
>JAFVWL010000116.1 GCA_017501695.1 Oscillospiraceae bacterium | reverse complement strand
GGGCTTTGGGCGAATCTTTCGCCCCATAAATGCGTTTTGAAAACGCCACAATACACAAAGTATTCTGCCGTTTTCAAAACTTTTTCTGAGCCGAAATCTTCTGCCCAAATCACCAAAAAATAGTTTTTAGAGGTTGCCTATGGGTGACAGTCTTTCCAACCATCCATCGGGAGATTGCCACGTCGCTATCGCTCCTCGCAATGACATGGCTTCGGTGGGTGCGTGTACGGGGCGTCAAAGGTGCCGCCCCCTGCAGGGGACAATTGTCATTGTGCATTTTTATCAGCAGCACAGCCAGAACCTGCCCCGGCAGCAGAAGAGCTGCAGGAAATA
Organism: Oscillospiraceae bacterium; assembly: GCA_017501695.1. GTDB lineage: Bacteria > Bacillota > Clostridia > Oscillospirales > Oscillospiraceae > Faecousia. The sequence continues at coordinate 1,689 of JAFVWL010000116.1, read as the reverse complement.
GCACAGGCACAGATTGGCGCAGGGGTTGCCCACGGTGGTGAAGCCCCGGTAATTGCCCGCGGTACGCCGGTAGGTGGCACCGCCGTTTTCCAGGATCTCCAACGCCCGCAGATACTCCTGATTATCCGGCTCCATGGACACCGCCCGACGCATATGCTCCAGAGCGGTGACCTGGTTGCCCAGACCGTTGTGGGCCAGGGCGCTGAGGTAGTACCACCGGGCGTTCCGGTCCTGAGAATTCTGCAGCACATTCAGTGCTTCCTGATACCGGCCGTAGCGGATGTACTGGTAGGCGGACTGCTGATACTGGTCCCCATATGCCTGGCGCTGCTGGCTCTGCTGATAATAGCCGCCGAAGGGGTCGTAGCCGCCGTAGCTGCTGTACCCGCCATAACCGCCGTAGCCCTGCTGACCGTAGCCGGACTGGCTCTGGGCAGCCTTTTCCGGATTCTTGATCCGCTCGTAGGCGGCGTTGATCTCCTGCATCTTTTTTGCCGCGGCGGCATCCCCGGGGTTCCGGTCCGGATGATACTGCTTGGCAAGACGCCGGTATGCCCGCTTGATCTCCTCGTCGGAGGCGTCGGGGCTGACGCCCAATACCTTGTAAGGATCGTCGATCATGTTTCTTCCTCCTGGGCGTCCTTGCGCCTGCGGCGGGTCAGCTCTGTCCACACGCCGCTGTAGAGTATGTTGTCCAGCAGCCCCTTGTCCTGGACCAGGGGAAGCCGTTCGTAGCTTTCCGTGCATTTGCCCATGGCCAGTACCAGGTACTGTTCCCACCGGGGCCAGTCCTCCCCGGTGCCCATGGCAAGATAGGGATTGTATTTTTTCTTCCGCTGGTCGGCCCGGTAGTCCATGGCCGCGTCGGCCAGATAGATGAACCGTCCCAGATTGTGGCCCAGGGCCCTCAGTTCCGGGGCCCACAGGTCTTCCTCATAGACCATCAGCTCGGACATGAGCCGGCCGAAACAGTTGGCGGGCTCGTCCGGGTTGGAAATGCGCAGGTTTTCCAGTGCCCGCAGTTCCTCAATGCAGGCCGCGATGGCGGCGCACTGGCGGGGATACTCCCGGGTGATCCGGTCCAGACTGCTTTCCAGTATCTTGGCGGCAGCCAGGGCTCCGGGATTCCGGTCATCCTCCCAGTCGTCCAGGCAGTTGTAGTAGGCCAGAGCCACGTTCATGTCCGCGGCGTAGCGGATGTAAGCGTTATCCACCCATGGCCGTTTTTTGATGGGGTGCAGGATGCAGGCGCTGGGTCCGGATTCCTCCTCCGGCTCGTACAGGCTCATGTGCAGCAGGGCCAGGAAGGCTATATCGTAGCTCAATGCCAGCCGGGCGGCCTGGGAGGCCTGGGCCCGGATCCGGCGGCAGATGCCGCAGTAGACCGCGGTGAACCGTTCCTTCTGCTCCTGGGTCAGCTCGTCGTAGCTGGCGCAGACATATCCGAACATGGCAAAACTTCCCTTCTTTCACGATTTTATCCATTATAATCCGGAATTATGAACTGGCAGTAAACTTTTCCGCAGAATCCAAAAAGTTTTCACGGGGTAAATTGTAGTTTAGCGTAATATGTCCGCGTAGGGGGCGACCCTTGCGGTCGCCCGGCGGCGAAGCCGCCTCGGCCCCCGCTTTTCAAGAGGGGGCTGGCAAAAATCGGCTCTTCGGAACCGATTTTTGACTGGGGGAGTT
>JAFVWL010000019.1 GCA_017501695.1 Oscillospiraceae bacterium | reverse complement strand
GGGCCAAAAGTCCAAAAGGAGGTGCAAACAACATGGCTAAGATCACCGGTAAGTATGAGGTGCTCTACATCATCGACCCCGCTCAGGGCGAGGAGGGCATCGCAGCACTTGTGGAAAAGTTCAAGGCAATGGTGGAGGCGGAGGGTACCGTCATCAGCGTTGACGAGTGGGGCAAGCGTCGCCTGGCTTATCTCATCAACGACCTGGCTGAGGGCTACTACGTTCTGATGACCTTCGAGTGCAAGCCCGAGTTCCCCGCGGAGCTGGAGCGTGTCATGAAGATCACTGACGGCATCATGCGCTGCCTGACCACTGTCGTGGCTGAGTAATAGGAGGAATTCTATGCTCAACCACATCACCATCATGGGTCGTCTGACCCGTGACCCCGAGCTTCGCCGGACCGGCAGCGGCATTGCTGTTGCCAGCTTTACCGTGGCTGTCGACCGTGACTTCGGCGGCAGAGACGGCGGCGAAAAGGAAACCGATTTCATCGACTGTGTCGCTTGGCGTCAGACCGGAGAGTTCGTCTCCAAGTATTTCACCAAGGGCCGTATGATCGTGGTTTCCGGCCGGCTCCAGATTCGCTCCTGGACCGACAAGGACGGCAATAAGCGCCGCACCGCGGAAGTCGTGGCTGACAATTGCTATTTTGGCGACAGCAAGCGCGACTCCAACAGCGATTCCAACTACGGCGGCAACGCCTATGGCGGAAACAGCTACGGCGGCAATGCTTACAGCGCTCCCGCTGGCAACAACTACGGCGGATACGCCGCGCCTGCCAGCACGCCCGCATCCGATTTCGCGATGCTGGACGATGACGACGCGCAGCTGCCCTTCTAATGTGGTCTGTTGAGAAAACAGCCCAAATCTGAACTTTTCTACTAGACTTACGAAGGAGGTAAATCCCATGGCTAACGAACAGCGTATGCGTCCCCGGAAGCGCAAGAAGGTGTGTGCTTTCTGTGTGGACAAGATGACCAGCATCGATTACAAGGATACCGCGAAGCTCCGCCGTTACCTGTCCGAGCGCGGCAAGATCCTGCCCCGCCGTACCACCGGTACCTGCGCCGCTCATCAGCGTGACCTGACCGGCGCCATCAAGCGTGCCCGCCAGATCGCCCTGCTGCCTTACGTTGCTGACTAATGAAAGCACCAATCCCCGGAACGAAAGTTCCGGGGATTTTTTGGCCTCAAGGGTAAAAACGGTACGGCCGTCCGGCGGCGGTGCCGCCAACCTGTCGATGTTGGTGCTGTATCGAAAACCGCAACCAGCCGCCGACCCCTGTGGCCTGGCAATGACGTGGCTATGCTCCGGCCATCACCACCCGTCCCAGGACCATCAGAAACAGGTCCCCAAAGGTCAGCCGTGCCACTGCCGTCTCCGCCACCAGGGGGATCTGGGCCAGGATCCGGTCGGCGCACTTCACCGTCAGGGTCCCCAGCCGCTGACCCTGGCTCACCGGGGCGGTGACGGATTCCTCCAGGGCCACCTCCGTGGTCACTCTGCCCCGCTGGGCCTTGTCGATGAGCAGCTCCACCGCTTTCCCGGGCACCGCCGCCACAGCCGCCCCGGTGCCCAGCTTTACGGGCACCGTCAGACGTGTTTCCGGCTCCGGGGAGATCAGGGCAAAGCTGGCGAAGCCGTAGTCCAGCATGGCCTTGCAGGCGGCGAACCGGTCCTGACTGGTGTCACAGCCCAGGACCACGGCGATGAGTCCCAGCCCCTCCCGCTCCGCCGTAGCGGACAGGCAGAACCCGGCTCCGGAGGTGTAGCCGGTCTTCAGCCCGGTACAGCCGGTGTAAAACCGGACCATTTTGTTGGTGTTGGCCAGGCCGAAGGCTCCGTCCCGGATGGTGTCCATCCAGATGGTGGTGAAGCGCTGAATGTCCGGGTGGTTCTTCATCAGCTCCCGGGACATGACCGCGATGTCGTAGGCGGAGGTCAGATGCTCTTTTGCTTCTTCCGCGTCGTCCAGCCCGGTGCAATTGACGAAATGGGTGTCGTTCATGCCCAGCTCCTTTGCCCGGGTGTTCATCATGTCCACGAAGGCGCTTTCGGACCCGGCCAGATGCTCCGCCATGGCGCAGGCCGCGTCGTTGGCCGAGGATACGGCGATGGATTTTACCAGAGTCTCCACAGTCATGGTTTCGCCCACCTTCAGGTAGATCTGGCTTCCACCCTTGGCCGCGGCGGACTCCGAAGCGGTGACCGAATCGTTCCACCCGATGCGGCCGTCGCCGATGGCCTCCATGATCAGCAGCAGCGTCATGACCTTGGTCACCGATGCCGGGGACAACCGCTCATGGGAATTCTTTTCGTAGAGCACCGTCCCTGTGGCGATGTCCATGAGACAGACACCTTTTCCCGCCACCTCCAGCTCCACCGCGTTTGCCCCCAGGGGCAGCGCCCCCAGAATCAGCACCAATGCCAAAACCAATCCCACAGCCCGTTTCATACCCATCCCTCCAAGTTTTTCGTGGTACAGGCTATGCGGACAGGGCAGGGGATATGCCGGGCAACAAAAATACGTCATCGCGAGCCAGTGCTCACACTGGCGTGGCGATCCCGTGGAATTTTCGGAAACCTTACGGGATTGCCACGGCCCGTTGGGCCTCGCAATGACGTGAATATATTTGCTTTATTCCAGGATTCGGTGGGTAATTTCAAATTCCTGCCGGGCGATGAAGTGGAATTTCACGGCGGTGATTTCTCCGGCCTCGTTCCGGGTGGTCCGGTCCAGGACCACCACCGCGTCCCTTGCGGCAAACAGCTCCGCGCCCCAGAGGAGCGCCCGGAAATAATGGGACTCGTCCTGTTCGTCGATCCGCAGCTTTCCGGTATCCAGCAGGAACCGGACCTGCGCCGGCATGGGTTCATCTGCCGTCCAGGCGTCCAGGGGCTCCGCTGTCTGCCGGTACCGGCAGCCTCCCAGAGGGGTGTGGTGGGTCAGGAAAAACTCCCGGCGGTTGGGGTAGGGGAATCCGGCAGAGTCGATCTTGACATAGTCCCCGGCCCGGGCCCGCTGGCCCTGGGTGTCCGTCTCCCGGGAGAAGACCAGGTAGGTCCCGTCGGGAAGCAGCCGGAGTTTTCCGGCCGCCAGCAGGTCCCGCTCCGTTTTCGTTCCGGCGCCCAGCTCCCAGGCTTCCAGTTCCGTTGCGATTTTGATGATTCTCATAAAGCACCCTCCTGATTGGGAAGAACCGCGTCCATCCGTGACCGGAGGACCAGAATTTCTCCGGTGATGGGGTGGGGCAGCTCCAGGGCCGCGGCGCAAAGGGCCTGGGTTTCCAGCCCCAGCCCTTGGGACAGGGCCAGGCTTTCCGGGCTTCCGTACTGGGGGTCCCCCAGAATGGGGAAGCCCCGGTGGGCACAGTGGACCCGGAGCTGATGGGTCCGGCCTGTAATGGGCGACAGCGCCAGCTTGGTATAACCCATATGCCGCTCCAGCACCGTGTATTCCGTCAGGCTGGGCTTGCCGTCGGGCCGAACCTCCCGGAGCAGGCTGGGCAGAGGCTTCCGGGCGATGGGCTCGTCCATGGTGCCCCGGTCCGCCTCCGGCCCGCCGCAGACCAGGGCGTGGTAGGTCTTGCGGGCGGGACCTGCTTGAAGCAGGCTGTGGATATGGGAGTTCTTGGCCAGGAGCACGATGCCGAAGGTGTCCCGGTCCAGCCGGGTCATGGGGTGGAAAGCAGAAGCCTGGCCTGTAGTTTGATAATAATGAAGGACCCGGTTGGCCAATGTCCCGGTGAGCCGGGACCGGGAGGGGTGGATCAGCATCCCGGCGGGTTTGTCCACCGCCAGCAGGTGCTCGTCCTCATAAAGAATGTCCAGAGGACCTGCCTCCGCCGGGTATTCCGGGTCCGGTTCGTCCAGGGGCACGGTGACCACGTCCCCGATTTCCACCGGATAGTCCGTGTGCCGGGGGATGCCGTTGACGAAGAGCAGGTCCTGCCATTTCAGCCGGTTCACCAGTCCCACAGACATACGCATATCCTCCCGGAGAATGGCGGAAAGCCGTGCCGCCCGGGCGGCGGTGTGTCGAAGCTCCATGGCTTACTGCGCTTTCCCGCCGGGGAGCCGCAGACGGCCCAGCCGGGCCTTGAGCTGGTCCAGCCCTCCGGCCTGGATCCAGGCCGTCAGCTTGTCCGTCCAGTCAAAGAGCCGGCCCATGGCGGAGAACACCGTGGGAGTCATGATCAGCAGGGTGGCCATAACCAGGCAGGACTGGGGGGTATTGACGCTGAGGTCAAACAGACCGCCCAGGGCGGTGAAGCTGATGACCAGGCCCGCGGCCATGAGCCACCAGATGACCTTGCGGAATTTGTCGAAGGGCTTGCACACCTGGTACAGCACCAGCATACCCACTACGCCCAGAATGGAAGCGCATACCGCGGAGATCTGCTCCTGGGGAATGCCGAAGATGACCATGAAGGCCTGGGCCATGAGGACCACGAAGATGTTGGTCACACCGCCGGGCAGGGCCCGCCGGAGGACGCTGGGCAGGAACTTGCCCGTGACCCGCTCATAATTGGGCTCCATAGCCAGGAAGAAGCTGGGAACGCCGATGGTCAGGGCGGAGATGACGCTGAGGTGGAAGGGAACCATGGGGTAGGCCCAGCCTGTCAGCAGGGACAGCAGGGACAGACCCAGGGAGAAAATGTTTTTTACCAGGAACAGGGCCGCGGCCCGCTGGATGTTGTTGATGACCCGCCGGCCCTCGCCCACGATGCTGGGCATGGTGGAGAAGTCGTTGTCCAGAAGCACCAGCCGGGCTACCTGGCTGGCGGCCTGGGCGCCGGAAGCCATGGCAATGCCACAGTCCGATTCCTTCATGGCCAGCACGTCGTTGACACCGTCGCCGGTCATGGCTACGGTATGGCCCTTGGCCTTCAGGGCCCGGATCAGGTTACGCTTTTTGTCCGGGGTCACCCGGCCGAAGACGGTGAACTGGTCCACAGCCTTCAGGAAATCATCTTCCGTTTCCAGCAGGTTGGCATCCACATAGTTTTCCGCGTTTTCGATGCCCGCCCGCTTGGCTACGCTGGAAACCGTGGCGGGGTTGTCGCCGGAGATGACCTTGATGGCCACGCCCTGCTGGGCGAAGTAGCGGAAGGTATCCGGGGCCTCAGGCCGGACCCGGTTGGTCAGCAGAAGCAGGGCCAGGGGAGAGATGGCACCTTCGTCCAGATTGCCGGGCTCCGGTTCCCCGTGGTACTGGGCCACCAGCAGCACCCGGTAGCCCTTGGCGGACCAGGGTTCCGTCATTTCCCGGACCTCTTCAAACCGGCTGCCCAGGATGAATTCCGGCGCGCCCACCAGGTAAGCGCCCTGATCCCGGAACACACCGCCGCTCCACTTGGCGGCGGAGGTGAAGGGGATCCGCCGCAGCAGTTCCCAGTCGCATTTGCCGGGGAACAGCTCGGAAAGGGCCCGGGCCGTGTCGTTTTCCGGCTCACCGTCGCCGTACAGGCCCGTCAGGATCTGCTCCAGCCGCTCCGGAGGCTGGTCAGACAGGGGAAGGATGTTCTCCACTTCCATTTTGGCCTCGGTGATGGTGCCGGTCTTATCCACACACAGCACATCCACCCGGGCCAGGGTTTCGATGCAGTTCATATCCTGCACCAGCACCCGCTGACGGGTCAGCTTCAGGGCGGAAGCGGCCAGGGCGATGCTGGTCAGCAGGTACAGTCCCTCGGGGATCATGCCCACCAGCGCCGCCACGGTGCTCTCGCCGCTGGTCCGCAGGTCCAGCCCCAGCCGGACGAATTCCTGCCAGAACAGCAGGGCACCGATGGGGATCAGGGCGAAGCCGATGAAATGGATCATCCGGTCCAGGGACAGCATCATCTCGGACTTGGCAGCCTTGGGGTCGGCCTTGGCTTCCAGTGACAGCTTGGCGGCGAAGGCGTCCACACCCACAGCCGTGAGCTGGACCCGGCCCTTACCGGCGATGACGAAGCTGCCGGATTTCAGGGGATCGCCGGGACGCTTGGTGATGGCGTCGGCCTCACCGGTGATCAGGGACTCGTTGACCTGGAGCTCGCCGGTCCGCAGAATGCCGTCGGCACAGATCTGGTCCCCGGCCTTGAAGATGACGATATCATCCCGGACCAGCAGGTCGGATCGGATCTCCACGATCTTGCCCTCCCGGACGGTGCGGACCGTCTGGGCGGCAACCAGGGTCAGCTTGTCCACAGCCCGTTTGGCCCGGATCTCCTGGACGATGCCGATTACCGTGTTGATGGCCGCCACGATGAGAAAGGTCATATTCTTGGGGGAGGACTGGACGAAGACCAGGATCACTGCCAGCACCACGAAGACCAGGTTGAAGAAGGTCAGGGTGTGGCTGAGAATGATCTGCTGCTCCGTCTTGGAGGCGCTGGTGGGGGCGATGTTGGCCCAGCCGCAGGCCTTTCGCAGGTCCGCCTGCTCGCCGGTCAGACCCATTTTCGGGTCCGCGTTGACAGCCGCCACCGGTTCCCGGGTGGGGGCGTAGTCTTTGTTGATTTTCATGGAGAAACCTCCCTTTTTTTGAAATGCAAAATGCAAAAATACGGCGTCATTGCGAGGCCCGAAGGGCCGCGGCAATCCCGTGGATTTTAGGAAATCTCCGCGTAGGGGCGATCTGCGGTCGCCCGCCGAAAGCCTCCCCTTCAGGGAATGCGGCCATCCCTCAGTCAGCTTCGCTGACAGCTCCACACAAGGGGAGCCTTTCCGGAAAACCGTTTCCCCTGTCCCAGAGGGCCAGGATGCTGCCGGATTTCACAGTGACGGCGGCGGGCTGTCCGGTGAAGTGGTTGCTGACGCCCAGAGGAAAGCCCGGGGACAGACATCCGTTGTCCAGGGAATATTTCAGCCCCGTAAGGGTGACTCCCTCCGCGGTGGGCCCCAGACAGAAAAGGGACAGAATTCCCTCCGCCGAGGCAGGGAACCGGACGGTTTCCTGCCGGATCACCGTGGCTATGTGGCTGCTGCCGATGAGACAGCCCACGGCATCCCGGTCCGACAGGAACTGCAGGGCCTGAAGATTGGCGATGGTGTGATCCAGCCGGGGGCCGTCCATGCCCCCATAGATGTCAAATTCCCGGCACCCCAGGTCCAGTCCCTTGCGAATAGCCAGCATGGCGTCGGTGTCATCCTTTTCCACCGGGAATACGTTGGCTCCCGGGGGCACGAAGCCCAGGGAATCAAAGTCTCCCAGGATGATGTCCGGGGTCAGGCCCAGGGCCTGGGTGTGGCGCAGGCCGCCGTCGGCGGCGATGACCGCGTCCCCGGATTCCAGGGGCCGGGCCAGTCCGGCAAAGCCGCCGGCGCAGAAAATAACGCAACGGGCCAACGCCTCGCCTCCTTTTTCTTAGTTTCCATTATTCTACCATACCCCGCAGAAAAACGAAAGTCCCCGAAAAAATAACTTTTCGTAAATTCTACAAAAAAGCCTGCCAAAATGTCCAGAAAATCTTCCGTTTTGAGACTTGACCCTAATGCGGTTCCTGTGGTATATTCTAAAAAAGGAGTCGGCGGCAGCGGATTCCCTTTTTGTATCCGGAATTCTTAACCACAGAACCGAGGAATGGATATGCGGAAGAAGATCTTGACCTACTGCGTCATTGTGGGACTGGCGCTGGTGTGCGCCCTGAACTACGAGCTGTTCGTGTTCCCCAATCAGTTTGCCCCGGCAGGCCTCAACGGCATCTGCACCATGATCCAGCACGTGTTTGGCATCAGCGTGGGCTATCTGAGCATGATCATCAACATCCCGCTGGCCATTGCCGTGTATCTGAAGGTCAGCAAATCCCTGGCCATCCGGAGCATGGTCTATGTCCTGACCTTCTCCCTGGCGCTGGTGATTCTGGACCATGTGGACCTGAGCTGGCTGGCTTACGATACGGCGTCCAGTACCATTCTGGGCCCCCTGGTGGCGGGCATCATCAACGGCTCCTGCTATTCCTGGCTGCTGAAGGCCTCCGCCTATACCGGCGGCACGGATTTCATTGCTGCCCTGATCCACAAGCGCCGCCCGGACCAGAGCGTTCTGGGCCTGATCTTCACCCTGAATGTGGCGGTGGCGGTGATCTCCTTCTTTGTCTACGGCTATCAGATGGAGCCCGTGATCCTGTGCATCCTCTATTCCTTCGCTTCCACCACCGTCTCCCAGCAGGCGGTGAAGAGCGGCCGCAGCGCCACCCGGTTTGAGATCATCACCGATTACCCCGAGGAGATCTCCAACGAGATCATCACCAAGCTCCACCACAGCGCCACGGTAATGCCTGCCAAGGGTATGTACTCCGGCAAGCCCACCAACCTGGTGTACTGTGTGGTCAATAATACCCAGATCAGTAAGCTTTCCGCCATCATCCAGCGGTATCCCAAAACCTTCGCCGTTATGGACAGCGTCAGCGAGGTCATGGGCAACTTCAAGCAGTTGACCAACAAGGGTGATTATGCCCAGGAATTTCTGGACAGCGGCGACGGTAAAGCCGTATAAGGGCACCTCTAGAAACTCCCCTTTTGCGATTTGACCGGGTCTTTGTACCCAACTTTTCGTTTTGAAAAGTCCGCAATACACAAAGTATTCCGAACTTTCCAAAACTTAATTTGGGCACAAACCCCTCGCCCAAATCATCAAAAAAGAGTTTTT
>JAFVWL010000115.1 GCA_017501695.1 Oscillospiraceae bacterium | reverse complement strand
GGACATTACCAACACCATCCTTTGGTGTAATTATACATGTCCTATTGTCCAATAAACTTCACCTTTCACAACATCTGGTATCGTGCTGATTAAAGCCGATAACCACAATTGTAGTTTACAGTTTTATACGTCATTGTGAGGAGCCGCCCCAAAGGCGGCGACGTGGCAATCCCGTATGGCGACGCAGCACCTATCATTGTTGAAAATATAGCATAGATCCAGGAAAAAGAACGGATTTCTTCTGTCGAAAGTTCCTGGTAACCTGAAGGGGATTGCCACGCCAGTGTGCGCACTGGCTCGCAATGACGTGGTTCTTTTCGGTGCGGCAATTACGCTAAACTACAATTCACAACACAACACGAGGAGGAAGTTTATGGAAATCAGGAAGGAAACCAATGTAGAGGTCAGCGGGGTGCCTACGGCGGCGCAGTTGGAGCTGATCAACAGCCACGCCAAGGGGAAGCTGACCGCGGAACAGGTCTATGTGTTCTCCCTGCGGCTGTGTGACGATCAGGTGGACCGGGATCTGGAACGGTTCGACACGGCGGCACTGCCGGCCCTTGCCAAGCTGTTCATCGGTAAGACCGGCATTGTGGATCACCGCTGGTCCAGCGATTCCCAGGTGGCCCGGATTTTTGAGACTCAGGTGGTCCGGGAGGATGGGGTCAGCTACATCAAGGCCTGGGCCTACATTCGCCGGGGCGGTCATGCTGATGAGATCATCGCGGATATTGAGGCGGGTATCAAAAAGGAGGTCAGTGTGGGCTGCGCCATGGGCTGGTCCGCCTGCTCCATCTGCGGCGGGGCTTATGGGGAATGCGGTCACCAGAAGGGCGAATATTACGACGGTCAGCTCTGCTGTGCTATCCTGAAGGAGCCTGTGGATGCCTATGAATTTTCCTTTGTGGCGGTACCTGCCCAGCGCAGTGCCGGGGTCATGAAGGGCCTGGGCACCGGTAAGCGGACGCTGAAGGACCTGGCGGAGGAATTTGGGGCACAGGGGGAGTACCGGGCTCTGTTTAAGGAAGCCCAGTTGGGCCGGGAATATCGGAAGGAGCTGGAAAATGCCGTGGTCCGGCTGTGTCTGGCCCTGGATCTGGGGGCGGAGGAACCGGTGCTGCGCAATGTGGTGAAGACCGCCGGGGCGGAGGATTTAAGGAAGCTGAAGGCGGCGCTTCAGGACCGGTTCGACCAGATGTATCCCGTGACGGCCCAATTGCCCGCCATGGGCGGGAAGGAATCCGTGGTGGAAAGCGGGTTTTTGATTTAAGAAGGAAAATTGTAGTTTACAGTTATATACGTCATTGCGAGGAGCCGCCCCAAAGGCGGCGACGTGGCAATCCCGTGTGGCGACGCAGCACCTATCGTTGTTGAAAATATAGCGTAGTTCCAGGAAAAAGAACGGATTTCTTCTGGCGAAAGATTCCGGAAACCTGAAGGGGATTGCCACGCCAGTGTGCGCACTGGCTCGCAATGACGTGGTTTTTTTTGGTGCGGCAATTACGCCAAACTACAATTTACACAACCAAGGGTATAACCGGAATACGCCGGTGACCATAGAATTTGACCAATTATTATAGGAGGAATGTGAAAATGGGTTACGACAATCTGAAACTGGAAAAGGGTATGTATCGCCAGGAAGGCATGAGCTTCACCCAGGTGCTGGAGTCTCTGGATCCCAGTGAAAACTACCGGGGTACCGCGCTGGAGGGCACCGATGCCTTCCAGCGCCAGCTCAAGCGCTTCGGCATCCGGGCCAAGGGCGCGGGGTCTTCCCCTGTGGAGAAGTTCTTCCGCACCCTGGATTCCGCGGTGCTGTTCCCCGAGTATATTGCCCGCACTGTCCGCCAGGGCATGGAGGAGAATGACATCCTGCCCAGCATCGTCAGCACCACCACCGTCATCGACTCTCTGGACTACCGCTCCATCTACTCCGTCCCCACCAACGAGGACAAAGAGCTGAAGGATGTGGCCGAGGGTGATGAGATCCCCACCACTGAGGTCAAGACCAAGGAGCACCTGGTTAGCCTGACCAAGCGGGGCCGGATGCTGGTGGCATCCTATGAGGCTATCCGCTTCCAGAAGCTGGACCTGTTCGGCGTGATGCTGCGCCAGATCGGCGCCTACATCCAGAAGCAGCAGCTTGCTGACGCGGTGAATGTGCTGGTGAACGGCGACGGCAATGACAACGCTGCCATCCAGTACACCGTGGGTACCAGCCCCATCTCCGGCACCAAGGGCACCCTGGGCTATGACCAGCTTGTGGAGTTCTGGGGCCAGTTCGATCCCTACACCATGAACACCATTCTGTGCTCCACCCCCACCATGACCAATCTGCTGAAGATTCCCGAGCTGCAGAATCCTATGACCGGCCTGAATTTCCAGGGCACCGGCAAGCTCAGCACACCTCTGGGTGCCCAGCTCCACCGCACCGGCGTGGTGGCCGACGGTGTGATCATTGGTCTGGATAACCGCTACGCTCTGGAGCAGGTCCGTGCCGGCGATGTGCTGGTGGAGTATGACAAGCTCATCGACCGCCAGTTGGAGCGGGCTGCCATCACTACCATCTGCGGTTTCGGCAAGATCTGCACCGAGGCCGCGGCGGTCCTGAACGTATGAGCCTGACGGAGCAGATCTATGCCCAGGCCTGTATGCTGGCGGGGGATCTGGAGGACCGGGAGCAGACCCTGCTGCGGCTGCTGTGCCGCAGCGCCGCGGTGGGCCTGGAGGCCCGGCTGCGGCCGGGTATGACACCTGAGGACTGCCGGGTGGATTTTGTGGCGGCGGCCAGCCTGTTCGCCCTGGCATCCTTGTCCTCTGTGTCCCAGGACGCGGGCCTTGGAGAGGTCAAGGTGGGGGATGTGACCCTGAAGCACCGGGATCCCGATGCCGCGTCCCGGTGTCTGCGGAGCCAGGCGGAGCTGATCATCGGCCCCTATCTGGGGGATCGGTTCAGCTTCCGGGGGGTGTGATATGGAACGGCTTCTGACGCGGATCATGAACCGCTACGGCACGCAGGTGCTTTGGAATCACAACGGTCAGGAGGAAGCCCTGCGGGGCTTCTTCCAGAGCGTGACCAACCGGAGCTGGCAGAAGCTTCTGCGGAAGGTGGCACCTCAGGGAGAGGCGTCCACATCCCTGTATGTGTACATCGGTCCTGTGTCTCCGGCACTGTCGGTGGGGGATGTTCTGACTGTGGGTGACCGGAGCTACCGGGTCCGGCGGACGGAAATTCTGTACAGCCATGAAGGGCCTGCCTATCAGTGGGCTCTGTGCGTCCGAAAGGGGGCCTGACCATGACGGTGCAACTGGTGGATCAGGCCATCCGGATCCTGACGGCGGCGGGAATTCCGGCCCAGCGGGCCTGGCCCGGGGCGGATATGCCCCACCTGACCCAGGCCCAGGCAGCAGTGTGCCTGGAAAAGCTGGACTACGCCGGACGAAAAGCCGTGGTGGCGGTGACGGTGGCAGTGCCTATGGAGCTGGGGGGCGGTGTCTGCGAGGACGCGGCCCTCAAGGCCGGGGAAGCGCTGACCGTTATGGGTGGGTCCTGGGTCCAGGAGCCCTGCAAATTCACGGGCTATGCCGATACCTACAGCATCCGGCTTCTGGGCACATTTTCCGGGCCAGAGGTGACAGCGGAATGGACTTCCGCGGCGGCGTTCACGGTGAAGCTGGGAACTGCGGTCCATCCCAGGGCCGTGGCGTTCCGGGCGGAGCAGAAGGTGGATGAGACCACCGGCGACCTGATCACCGGGGCGGTGTGGACCTTCCGGCTGGAGGAAGTCTTCCGGCCCGGGGAGGGTCCGCTGCCCGCTCCTACGGAGCCCTTTGAGCTGACGGTGGACCGGGTAGGCGGCACGGAGACCTATCGGGAATGCCGGCTGACGGCGGTCCAGTTGGAGAATACGGCCACGGGCCTGCGGCAGATCCGGCAGGGCGTGGCAAAGAGCAGATCCTTTATCACACTGATCTAAACGGCGAACGCCCGGGAGAACTTCTCCCGGGCGTTTTTTATAATGCATGATGAAGAATATATCGCAGGGCGTGGCCATGACCATACCGCCCGCCTGTTTCTGCTTGAACTGTAACGCGCGAGGCAGACAGGTAACGAAACGAATGTCATTGCGAGGAGCGAAGCGACGTGGCAATCTCCTTAAGGTATGCTGGCGGGGAATACGGGGAATTGCAGGGCGGAGCGTCCCAGACCCGCCAAACAGAATAGTCCTCATCCGGCTTTCTTTTTGAAATAATAGACCACAGTTGCCGGGATACAGCCGAGAACCAGGCAGAATACACCGCAGTAGACCACGATGACACCAAGCCGGTCCCAGCCGCCGGCCAGGTTGAAGCCTACCTCGCAGCCGAGCACAGCCAGCGCCAGCCCGATTGCAAAGCCCCAGCGGCCTACCCGGTGGGTTACCTTCTGAAGCAGTTTGTACTGAATACCAAAGCCTGCCAGGATAATGGGATACAGGACCACGAACATATACGGCTCAGAAAAAGTCCATAGCTGCTGCACCAAACCGATTTCAAACAAATAAGGGAATGCCGGCGTCATAAAAATACCTCCAATTTTATATTTGTGGGCACCTCTAGAAACTCCCCTTTTGCGATTTGACCGGGTCTTTGTACCCAACTTTTCATTTTGAAAAGTCCGCAATACACAAAGTATTCCGAACTTTCCAAAACTTAATTTGGGCACAAACCCCTCGCCCAAATCATCAAAAAAGAGTTTTTAGAGGTTGCCT
>JAFVWL010000114.1 GCA_017501695.1 Oscillospiraceae bacterium | reverse complement strand
TGCGGTGCTGGAGATTCCCACGGGCACTATCGTGCCCTCGGAATGACGTAGTTTTACGATAGTTTGAACGGACTTCCAATCGGAAGTCCGTTTTTCAGCGTGTCAAAAAAGTATCGAAAGAGATTGTCATTGCGAGGAGCCGCCCAAAGGCGGCGACGTGGCAATCCGCATCCCCTAAAACCTGCGGTTTCAGGCGCACTTTCAGCAAAACGAAACATTTTGGAGAACGGATTGCCACACCAGTGTGCGCACTGGTTCGCAATGACAGGCTCCGGCGGCAAAAACTCTCAACTCTCAACTTTCAACTCTCAACTAAAAAAACACGCCCGTTGCGGGCGTGTTTTTTGATCGTTACTTGCCGAAGGCATCCACAGCCAGCTTGAACGCGCCGTAGGCACCGGCATCGTTGCCCAGGGAAGCCAGCTCGAAGCGGACACCCTTGGTGCCGTGGAAGGCATACTTGTTGAAGTACCGCCGGGCACCGTCCAGCAGGGGCAGGCCCGCCTTGCTGACACCGCCGCCCAGGACGATGGCCTCCGGATCCAGCACCGCGCACAGATTGGCCAGGAACTCACCCAGGTAATCGTAGACCTGCTCCAGGATTTTGGCAGCCAGGGCGTCACCGGTATTGGCGGAGTCGAACACATCCTTGCAGGTCAGGGGGAAGATATCCCGCAGCACGGAGGGCTCGTCGCACCGGTCCAGGGTCTGCTCCGCGATGCGGACAATGCCCGTGGCGGAGCAATACTGCTCCACACAGCCCCGCTTGCCGCAGCCGCAGCGGGCAGTCTCATGCTTGTTGATGACCATGTGGCCGATCTCGCCGCCGCAGCCATGGACGCCGTGGATCAGCTTGCCCTCCTGGACAATGCCGCCGCCGACACCGGTGCCCAGGGTGGCGAAGACCATGTTCTCGCAGCCCTGACCGCCGCCCTTCCAGAATTCACCCAGCGCCGCCACGTTGGCATCGTTTCCGGCCTTCACCGGGAATCCGCACAGAGCGGACAGCTCGTCCTCGATGTGGACCTCGCCCCAGCCCAGGTTGACACACATATTGACGATGCCCTGGTTGTTCACGGGGCCGGGAACGCCGATGCCCACGCCCAGGATATCCTGGTCCGCCACGCCGATCTTCACCAGATGGGCCCGGATGGAAGCGGCGATATCCGGCAGGATCTGCTTGCCGTTGTTGGCGGTCACAGTGGGGATCTCCCACTTGTTGAGCATATGGCCCTCCTGATCGAAGAAGGCCAGCTTCACCGTGGTGCCGCCCAGGTCAATGCCAAAACCGTATTTCATAATGGATTCCTCCTGTATGTTTGTTGTCTGATTCCATTATACATAAGTTCCGGGATTTTTCCAGATGAAAGCGGAAATTTTTGCGATATTTTTTGTCATTGCGAGCCGCAAGGCGTAGCAATCCCGTGGACATTCCGGAAGCCTTACGGGATTGCCACGTCGCCGCCTTTGGGCGGCTCCTCGCAGTGGCGCATATCTTTGGCGGCTTGCGATGACGTATTCCTTTTGGCGGGTGGAAAAGATTTTTACAAAGTTGTGAAAGTCCTCTTGCGTTTCCGGTGATTTTGCGGTAATATATCGTTAGGCAAAAATACCAAATAAACGAAAGGACGGAATGATCGAAATGATCAAAGTTGACATTTCTAATGTATGGGGCCAGGTTTCCCTGCCCGATCTGCTGGCAATGGAGAAGGAGGTCTTCGAGGCCCACAAGACCCTGACCGAGGGCACCGGCGCCGGCAACGATTTCCTGGGCTGGCTGAACCTGCCCGTTACCGAGCCCACCGAGGAGATGAAGCGCATCATGGCCGCCGCCAAGAAGATCCGCTCCGACTCCGATGTGTGCGTGGTCGTGGGCATCGGCGGCTCCTACCTGGGCCCCCGCGCCGCCATTGAGCTGCTCCAGGGTCCCAACCACAACATGGGTAAGGGCAAGGGCAATCCCCAGATCTACTTCGCCGGCAACGGCCTGAGCACCCGCCACTGGAACGAGCTGATGCGCCTGCTGGAGGGCAAGGACTTCTCCGTGGTCGTCATCTCCAAGTCCGGCACCACCACCGAGCCCGCCATCGCCTTCCGTGGCCTGAAGTGGATGATGGAGCGCAAGTACGGCACCGACGAATGCCGCAAGCGCATTTACGCCGTCACCGACGCCGCCCGCGGCGCCCTGCGCCAGATGGCCGATGAGGAGGGCTGGGAGACCTTCATTATCCCCGATGATGTGGGCGGCCGTTTCTCCGTGCTGACCCCCGTGGGCCTGCTGCCCATCGCCGTGGCCGGTATCGACATCATGGAAATGCTGAAGGGCGCTTACGAGGCCAAGCAGGCCTACGACCTGCGCTCCTTCGAGAACCCCGTGTGGCTGTACGCCGCTTCCCGGAACCTGCTGTACCGTCACGGCAAGGTCATCGAGCTGTTTGAGAGCTACGAGCCCGGCTTCAAGATGATGGGCGGCTGGTGGCAGCAGCTCTTCGGCGAGTCCGAGGGCAAGGACGGCAAGGGCATCTTCCCCGCCACCGCCGAGCTCACCGCCGACCTGCACTCCCTGGGCCAGATGATCCAGCAGGGCGAGCGCAATATGTTCGAGACTATGGTCCGCTTCGACGCTCCCGAGCAGAAGATGGTCATCGGCTCCGACGTGAAGAACCTGGACGGCCTGAACTACATCGCCGGCAAGACCCTGGACTTCGTGGACGAGAAGGCCTACCTGGGCACCGTGGCCGCCCATGTGGACGGCGGCGTTCCCGTCATCAGCATCGACTGCGGCGAGCTCAACGACAAGAAGATGGGCGAGATGTTCTACTTCTTCGAGCTGAGCTGCGGCATCTCCGCCTATGTGCTGGGTGTCAACCCCTTCAACCAGCCCGGCGTGGAGCTGTACAAGGCCAATATGTTCCGCCTGCTGGGCAAGCCCGGCTACGCCAAGTAAGCATCCAAAAATTCCGTCCAATTATTCATAAATAAGGGTTGCAAAATCAAGCGCGAGTTGGTACAATGTCCATACCAACCTGCATCAAGCAAAGGAGGACAAACCAATGATTCATATTATTATGGGCCTGAAGGGCTCCGGCAAGACCAAGAAGATGATCGACTCCATCCACGACACCGTGGCCAACGCCCACGGCGACGTCGTCTGCATCGAGTACGGCAAGCAGCTGACCTACGATCTGAGCTACCGTGTCCGTCTGGTGGATTCCCAGGAGTACGGCATCAACAACATCGACATGCTGAAGGGCTTCCTCAGCGGTCTGCATGCCGGCAACTTCGACATCACCCATGTTTACATCGACAACCTGTACAAGACCATCGGCAACGACAAGGCTGCCGGTGAGGCGTTCATCGTCTGGTGTGCCGAGTTCGCCAAGGTCAACGACATGGAGATCACTCTGACCATTTCCGAGGATCCCGCCCAGGCTTCCGACCTGATCAAGCAGTACCTGTAATCCCAAAACAAGGACCGCCGCTCCTCCGAGAGCGGCGGTTTCGTTTTTCCAAAAAGTATCGAAGCAAGCGTGTCATTGCGAGGATGTAGGGGGCGGCCTGCCGCCGGAGCCTTGGCTCCCCCACAGGGGGAGCTGTCAGCGAAGCTGACTGAGGGGGTGTTCCATCGAAGGAAGCAAACTTCCCCAGTCGCCTTTGGCGACAGTCCGTGGGAATCTCCAGCACCGACTTTCGCAAGCGGCTATCCAATTAACATGGAACAGTTACGATGGACTTTGGTCGACTGGTTTCGGTGTTTTGATACGTTTTATCGATTCTGCATCCTGCTTCGGTTCTGCCGCCATCCCTCATCAGTCAGAATCGGCATTTTCGATGCCGATTCTGACAGCTTCCCCCCGGGGGAAGCCGAGGGCGCTGCCGCGCCGGTGCGTTGGTCGTTACCGTCCCGGAATCGTTACCTCCCGGCGGCTTGAGGGCAAGCCGCCCTACCGGAGGTATGGCCCGTGATTCTGCATTATCCCGCCCGGTCAGTATTTCAGGTGCAGCCTCAGGCAGTCTTCGGCCCGGTGGAGGGCCCGGCAGACGGAGCTCCTGCAGACCCCCCGCCGCCGGGCGATCTGCTCCAGCGTCAGCCCCTCGATATAATACGCCACCAGCACCTCCCGCTGGATGGGGGACAGCTCCTCCCGGATCACCCGCTGGAGCCGCTGCTGCTGGACCTCCGGGGAAAGCCGGGGCCCCTGGTAGCCCTCATAGGCTATACTTCTTATTCCGGTAGTATCCCTTTTCATAATACCGCTCCGTCAGCTCCGCCAGCTCATTGACCTGGGACAGAAGGGGGGCCAGCTCCCGGATCCGCCGCCGGAGCTGCCAGATCTCCTCCGGGTCCTCCGACGCGGCCATGGCCTGCCGGAGCTGGCGCAGCCGGTTCCGCAGCGGCACCGCCGCCGCCCGGTATTCCTTGCTCATCTCCTTCAGGGTCATGGATGGTCCCTCCTTTCGCACCGTGGGCACCTCAGACCCGGCAGGTAGCGGCTGCCGCCGCACCGGGGACAGCTCCAACCCGCCGCCCCCTGGGGATCAAAATACAGTACCTTTTCCAATTCCGTTCTCATACACAGTCCTCCTTTGTGGGTAGTAAGGCAAAGATACTACACATCTCGTGTGGAATCCATCGAAGTGTGTAGAACGCCCTGTTTCCCCAGATTTTCCCGAAATCCTGTGCTATCATAGGGACAAAGTCACAGGAACAAGGGGGAAGGAATCATGTTGGGTGCCAGAATCGCCGCCCTGCGGCGGCGCTGCGGAATCTCTCAGGCGGAGCTGGCCCGGCGGCTCCAATGCAGTGCCAGCGCCGTGGGGATGTATGAGCAGGGGAGGCGGGAGCCCGGGGCGGATCTGCTGGTGAAGCTGGCGGACCAGTTCGGGGTCACCACGGACTACCTGCTCACGGGCAGGACCCGGGGGGAGGGAGACCGGGACGCTCTGGCGGAATCCCTGCGGATCTGCCTGGCCGGGGCCGAGACCCGGCCCCGGCAGGACAAGCCCTTCACCCGGCAGGAGCTGGCGGTGCTGCTGGCTGCCCTGCTGACGGAGCCTTGACGAATCGCCCGGCTTGGGGTATGATGGAATATACATGCTCATGCCAGTGCGGGAGCGCCCTTGGCTTCCCCCGGCAACAACAGTTGCCGGGAAGGAGAACGGATTGCCACACCACTTAAGCGGGCTGGTTCGCAATGACATGGTTTTCGTTGTCTGGCTGCGCTGACCGTTGCCATTTCGGAATCCTTACTCCCCAGCGGAGTCAGACGTAAGCCCTACGGCATTTCAACTTTCAACTCTCAACTCTCAACTCTTAACTCTCAATTCCCCCCAGGAGGTGTCCCATGGACGATCTTACATATATGCGGGAAGCCCTGGCTCTGGCCCGGGAGGCCGGGGCGGAGGGCGAGGTGCCCGTGGGCTGCGTGGTGGTCCGGGACGGAGTCATCGTGGGCCGGGGCCGGAACCGGCGGGAGACCGGCCGCACCGCCCTGGGTCACGCGGAGATCCAGGCCATCGCCCAGGCCTGTGAAGCCTTAGGCGGCTGGCGGCTGTGGGAATGCACCCTGTACGTGACATTGGAGCCCTGCCCCATGTGCGCCGGGGCCATCATCAATGCCCGGATCCCCCGGGTGGTCTTCGGCGCGGCGGATGCCAAGGCCGGCTGCTGCGGGTCCGTCTGCGACCTGTTCGCCATGGATTTCAACCACCGTCCGGCGGTGGAACAGGGCATTCTGGAGGAGGAATGCGCCGGGCTGCTGCGGGATTTCTTTCAGAATCTCCGGGTGGAGCTGCGCTCCCGCCCCAAGTGGAAAAAGCCCATCACCCCGCCCCGGTGACAAATATGGGGGAAGGCGACCGCAAGGGTCGCCCCTACGCGGGAGATTCTCCCCGGCATCTGCGATGCCGGAAGGGAGGGTCAAGACCCTCCCCTACAATATAATATTCCCAGACAGATCATATCCACAGACAGAGAAATGCGGCGCCGGTTGGCGCCGCATGGTTCGTTTTTATCCACGGAATTCTACCAAGGAGGAGATTATGGACTGGCACAAGCAAAGCATCCGCATGGGGACCGCGGTGATCCTGCTGGCAGTGCTCCTGCGGCTTTTTGGCACGGGGACCATCCACGCCCTGGGCACCGCCCTGTCGGACCCGGCGGTGGGGTCCTTTCTGATCTACCTGGAGACCGGGCGGGTGGTCCGTCCGGTGCCCGTGGCGGAGCCGGAGGAACCGGAGCCCACCCCGGGCCAGGCGCTGCCCGTGTTCTCCGGGTCGGAATCGGGGCTGGTCTATGTCCGGGGCACCGGGCCGGAGACCGTGGATGTGGCGGCCATGCTGGAAACGGAGCTGGACCTGGACCTGACCGGGGCGGAGCCCACGGTGCTGATCCTCCACACCCACACCACCGAGTGCTATACCCGAAACGGGGAAGCCTACACCGAATCCGGATCCTACCGGACCCTGGACCCGGACCACAACATGGTGTCCGTTGGCCGGGAGCTGGCCCGGCTGCTGGAGGAGCACGGCATTGGGGTGGTCCATCTGGAAACGGTCCACGACCATCCGGACTACAACGCCGCCTATGCCCTGGCCCGGCAGTCCATCCAGGCCGCGCTGGAAGAATACCCCAGCATTAAGCTGGTGCTGGACCTGCACCGGGACGCGGCCTCCGACGGCAAGGGGGGCCAGTTTGATTCCTCCGCCCAGGTGAACGGACAGGAATCGGCCCAGCTTATGCTGCTGGTCAGCACGGACCATGGGACCTGGGCGGAGAATATGAACCTGGGGGTGAAGCTGACGGCCCTGCTGGAGCGGACCCACCCGGGCATCACCCGGGGGATCCTGACCCGGGCCAGCCTGTACAATCAGGATCTGGGGGTCAGCGCCCTGCTGGTGGAGGTGGGTGCCGCCGGGAATACCCGGCAGGAGGCGCTGATTGCTGTGGAAGCCCTGGCTGAGGCCCTGCTGACCCTGTCTCAGGGAGCCGATGGCGCATAAAAAATCCGCCGGAAGCGGTTGCTTCCGGCGGTGCGAATTTTAGCCGACCTTCTTGTAGTTGACATTCTGGAAGGTCAGAACCAGGCTGCCGTTCTCGTTCTGGGCGACGGTGGCATTGTGGGTGCTGGTGCTGTAGTTGATCTCAAAAACGCCGGACTCCGCGTTGTACTTCCAGGTGCAGTCCCGGTAGCCGGCGCTGCCCAGATAGCAGCTGCCGGTACCGTCGGCCTTAAACTCCATGGTAGCACCTTCGTCGTTCTTCCACTTGCCCACGATGGCAGTGGCAGGGTCAATGGGCTGGGGGCCGCCGCAGGCCACCAGGGACAGGGCCAGGACCACCAGCAGGGCGATGGCGATGATTCTCTTCATAAAATCTCCTCCTTAATATGACATCCGTTCCCAAGCATATGGTCGGATGTATGATTATAGATTATATAATAATAGAGCAGAAATCATTTCATATTTGTTTTTTGCCCAAATTTTTCGGAAATAAATCTGTGCAAAATGCGCATGGGCCAGGAAAACTTTCAGGACTTTCGATTTTACTCTTGACAATTTTGGGACCATGGTTTATAATATCACCTGTTCGGCAGGAATACGGCCCGGTGGTGCAGTCGGTTAGCACGCCAGCCTGTCACGCTGGAGGTCGACGGTTCGAGTCCGTTCCGGGTCGCCAAGAAAAGAAGTCATCCCATTTGGGATGGCTTCTTTTTTTCTGAGAGGAACGGACTCGAACAATCAAATGAAACAGTCCACCGGACCGGTTCGCAATGACGTGTTGTTTTAGGGCCTCGTAATGACATACATTGTAGGGGAGGGTCTTGACCCTCCCTTCCGGCAACGGCAGTTGCCGGAAAAAACCTTCCCCTTTGGGGCAATGTCATTAAGTTAGTGACATAACCTGGAGGGCAAACCAAAGAGAAACGAGAGTATCCAAGACAGGCGACTGTTTTGGATACTCTTTTTTGCAATTTGGGCATGACAAGAACGCGGATTGAAAAATCCGCTTGAAAAG
>JAFVWL010000113.1 GCA_017501695.1 Oscillospiraceae bacterium | reverse complement strand
GGTGGATGGCAACGAAATCTGTCAGCCAAAGTCCACTGTAGATGTTCGATGTTAATTGGATCGCTGGTCACTTCGGACGGTGCTGGAGATTCCCACGGGCTATCGCCCTCGGAATGACATACTTTTCGTTACATGGTTGCCACTGAATACGGGATTGCCACGGGTGCAAGCACCCTCGCAATGACGTGGATAGTCATTTTGCATTTTGCCTTTCGCGCAAAAAGCCCGGGGCTGCGGACGCAGCCCCGGGGAAGGGGTCGGGAAGCTTAGTAATTCTCGGCGTGGATCTCGAAGTAGGCCTTGGGATGGTCGCAGGTGGGGCAGACCTCAGGGGCCTGGGTGCCAACCACGATGTGACCGCAGTTGCGGCACTCCCACACCTTCACCTCGCTCTTGGCAAAGACCTGGGCGGTTTCCACATTGTGAAGCAATGCGCGGTAGCGCTCCTCATGGTGCTTCTCCACAGCGGCCACCAGACGGAACTTGGCAGCCAGCTCATGGAAGCCCTCTTCCTCAGCGGTCTTGGCGAAGCCGTCGTACATATCGGTCCACTCGTAGTTCTCGCCCTCAGCGGCAGCGGCCAGGTTATGGGCCGTGTCACCGATGCCGCCCAGCTCCTTGAACCACAGCTTGGCGTGTTCCTTTTCGTTGTCGGCGGTCTTCAGGAACAGGGCGCTGATCTGCTCATAGCCCTCCTTCTTGGCCTTGGAAGCGAAATAGGTGTACTTGTTCCGGGCCTGGGATTCGCCGGCAAAGGCCTCCCACAGGTTCTTCTCGGTCTGGGTTCCGGTATACTTGTTTGCCATATAAATATCCTCCTTATTGTTTTGGATTACTTCAGAAGTTTCAGGACGCTGTCCTTGGGCATATAGCCGATGCCCTTGCCTACCACCGTGCCGCCCTCCAGGACCAGTAGGGTGGGGATGCTGGAAATGCCGAACCGGACAGCCAGTTCCATTTCTTCGTCCACATTGACCTTGCCCACAACGATATTCTCGTTTTCCGCAGCGATCTCCTCGATGATGGGGGCGATCATTTTGCAGGGACCGCACCAGGTTGCCCAGAAGTCCAGCAGGACCTTCTTAGGGGATTTTACCACCAGCTCGTCAAAATTATCCTTGGTAATGTTGATGTATGCCATAGTGTCGCTCCTTTTCACTTCATAAATTTGTTGATGGCCTCACACAGGTCATCAATGGCAGCATTGTCCCCCGCCTCCACCGCGTCCACCATGCAGTGGCGGATGTGGTCCTGAAGGATCACCTTGCCTGTGTTGTCCAGGGCAGAGCGCACAGCAGCAAGCTGGATCAGGACTTCAGAGCAGTCATAACCCTCTTCCACCATCCGCCGGACCTTGTCCAGATGGCCCGCGGCCCGGGCCAGACGGTTCAGCACCGCCTTTTGATTCTCGTGGACATGACCATGGCTGTGCGCGATGCCATGGGCATGAAGATAGGCGTGGTCATGTTCGTGGATGTGGTCTGCCATAGCATGCCCTCCTTCCTGACTTTTGTATCATTATACCCTATTTTCCCCATAACTGCAAGCCCATCCGGGGGTTAATTTAGAAAGGAAATGTTTTGACGGATGGGGATATTTCTGTTATAATGATAAATTAGGATAGCATGGCAATACCGTCCCAGCAGGGCGGCTTGACCGCAAGCCGCCGTCTGAAAAAAATTGACCTCGACGGGCAATTTTTCCAGAATATTGTCATGTTGAGGGCAACCGGCCCTACAGTCAGGCACAACAAATCATCCTTTACAGGAGGACATACACATGAGAATGCGTAAAATGAAGAATCTGGAGCCCCGGATGGAACGGTGCGCCGCCCTGCGGATCGCGGAGCCTGCCGCTCAAAAGGGCAACTGGCGGAGCCTGAAGCCCGACGCCGCCGCCCTGTGGGTGGAGGTGGGCTGCGGCAAGGGCAAATTCACCGCCGAAACCGCCCAGGCCAACCCCGATGTGCTGCTCATCGCCGTGGAGCGCTGCCGGGAAGCCATGGTGGTGGCCATGGAGAAGGCCCAGGCCATGGGGCTGACCAACGTGTTTTACATCGATATGGATGTAGAAAAGATCGAGGAGATCTTTGATGCCGGGGAAATCGACCGGCTGTTCATCAACTTCCCGGACCCCTGGCCCCGGAAGAAGAACGCCAAGCGCCGCCTGACCCACCGGGGCTTCCTGGACAAGTATTGCCGGGTGGTACGCACCGGCGGCGAGTTCCACTTCAAGACCGACAACGCTCCCCTCTTCGAGTTCTCCGTGGAGGAGTTCGCCGCCTGCGGCCTGGAAGTGAAGAACCTGACCCGGGACCTCCATGCCAACGGCATCGTGGGCATCATGACCGGCTACGAGGAAAAATTCCACGCCCTGGGCACCCCCATCAACCGCTGCGAAGTGGTTTGTAAGCCCTTCGTGATGCCGAAAGAAGAAAAGAAAAGCGAAGAATAACCACGTCATTGCGAGCCAGTGCTCACACTGGCGTGGCAATCCCGTGGGAACTCCGGAAACCTCACGGGATTGCCGCGTCGTCCCGTTCCGGGCCTCCTCGCAATGACGCATTGATTGGAGGGACCCCTATGACTTATCACGCAGGACAATGCGATATTGCGGTAATCGGTGCCGGTCACGCAGGCATTGAAGCGGCACTGGCTGCCGCCCGGCTGGGCTGCCGCACCATTCTGTTCACCATCAATCTGGATGCCGTGGGCAATATGCCCTGCAACCCCGCCATCGGCGGCACCGGCAAGGGCCATCTGGTCCGGGAGCTGGATGCCCTGGGCGGCGAAATGGGTATAGCCGCGGACAAGGCCTGCATCCAGTACCGGATGCTGAACAAGGGCAAGGGCCCCGCGGTCCATTCCCTCCGGGCCCAGGCGGACCGGCGCCTGTACCAGCAGGTCATGAAGCACACCCTGGAGCTCCAGGAGAATCTGGAGCTGAAGCAGGCTATGATTACCCACATTCTCACGGAAAACGGTGCCGTCACCGGCATCCGGACCCGGCTGGGTGCGGAATACGATGCCAAGGCCGTGATCATCGCCACGGGCACCTATCTGGACAGCACCGTCATCACCGGTGAATCCGTGGAATCCTCCGGCCCCGATGGAATGCATGCGGCTCTGGGTCTGGCGGAGGACCTGCGGAGGCTGGGTCTGAGCCTGCGGCGGTTCAAAACCGGCACCCCGCCCCGGATCAACCGCCGGAGTGTGGACTTCTCCAAAATGGAGCTGCAGCCCGGCGACGAAAAGGCGGAGCCCTTCTCCTTCCGGACCACAGAGAAAGTCAACAACTCTGCCGTGTGTTACCTGACCTACACCAACGAGGAGACCCACCGGATCATCCGGGAGAATCTCCACCGGTCTCCCATGTTCGACGGCACCATCCAGGGCGTGGGTCCCCGGTATTGCCCCAGCATCGAAACCAAGATCGAACGCTTCGCGGACAAGCCCCGGCACCAGCTCTTTATTGAGCCCTGCGGCCTGGACACCGAGGAGCTGTATATCCAGGGTTTCTCCTCCAGTCTGCCGGAGGATGTGCAGCTTGCCATGATGCGGACCATCCCCGGCCTGGAACAGGCGGAGATGATGCGGCCCGCCTACGCCATCGAATACGAATGCGTGGACCCCACAGAACTGCTGCCTACCCTGGAGACCAAGAAAATTTCCGGCCTATACGGCGCGGGCCAGTTCAACGGCACCTCCGGCTACGAGGAAGCCGCGGCTCAGGGCCTTGTGGCGGGCATCAATGCCGCCCTGAAGCTTCAGGGCAAAGAGCCCATGATCCTGACCCGGGATACCAGCTACATCGGCACCCTCATCGACGACCTGGTGACCAAGGGCACGGAAGAGCCCTACCGGATCATGACCAGCCGCAGCGAATACCGGCTGCTCCACCGCCAGGACAACGCGGATCAACGGCTGACCCACATCGGTGCCGCCGTGGGCCTGGTGAGCCCGGAACGGTTGGCGGCGGTGGAAGCCAAATACGAGGCCGTCCGCCGGGAAATGAACCGTTTGGAAGCCAACGGTGTTCCCACTTCCCCGGCCCTGAACGCCATGCTGGAAGCCCGGGACTCCGCTCCGGTTGCCAATTCCGCACGGCTGGCAGACCTGCTGCGGCGGCCCAATGTGACCTACGCGGACATCGCCCCCTTTGACCCGGACCGCCCGGACCTGCCTGCCGCTGTCACGGAAGAGGTTGAGATCCAGGTGAAGTATGCCGGATATCTGGAGAGGCAGAAGCGTCATGTGGCGGAGTTCAAAAAAGAGGAATCCCGGCTGCTGCCGGCGAATATGGATTACCACAGCATTTCCGGCCTGCGGCTGGAAGCCCGGCAGAAGCTGGACCGGATTCGACCCATGTCCATCGGCCAGGCAGGCCGGATCTCCGGCGTCAGCCCGGCGGATATCGCCGTGCTGCTGATCTGGCTGGAACAGAATCCGGGTAAATGATACAGAAAACCTTGTAGGGAAGGGTCTTGAACCTTCCGTCCGGCAACACAGTTGCCGGAAACGATTCCTCGTAGGGGCGAGCATCGCTCGTCCTCCAGGCATCGACAATAAATATGTTCCGGCGATGCCGCCCAGCCACCAAATTTGTCATTCCGAGGGCGTAGGCCCGTGGGAATCTCCAGCACGCAAGTCAGATAACTGCCGGACCAATTAACATAGAACATTTACAACGGATTTTAGATTTTGCGAAATCCCACATTCTACCAGGAGATTGCCACGGTCGCTTCGCTCCCTCGCAATGACACAGTTTTCGGTGGCTGGTTGCCAATGGCCGGCACACGGTCATATATGACACATTTCCGGCAACGATGTTGCCGGGGCGGGCGACCACAGGTCGCCCCTACGATAGAATAGCGAAAAAACCGCAGGTTTTTCCGAAAAATACCGCAAAAAAGTTCTAAAAAGTCCTTGACAAACAGAAAAGGGTATGCTAAAATATCCGGGTAATAAAGAAGGCTGAACATCCGCCTCACCGTCAGCAATCGCGACACGGTCAATATCCACCCCCTTGCGGGACAAGTGTGTATTGCGCGGATGCTCTGGCATCCGCTTTTTTATTGATTTTATGGAGGTGTTTCCCATCGCGAAGTTAGATCATCAGCTTAATGAGGAGATCCGTGACAAGGAAGTCCGTCTGATCGGCGCTGACGGCGCACAGCTCGGCATCATGTCCGCCGCCCAGGCCAACGCCCTGGCTGAAGAGCAGGGAATGGATCTGGTAAAGATCTCTCCCAACGCCGTGCCCCCCGTGTGCAAGATCATGGACTACTCCAAGTTCTGCTTCGATCAGAAGAAGCGAGAGAAGGAAGCCAAGAAGAACCAGCGGGTCGTGGAGATCAAGGAAATCCGCATGAGCCCCAGCATCGATACCAATGACCTGAACACCAAGATCAAGGCCGCCCAGAAGTTCCTGGCTGACGGCAACCGGGTCAAGGTCAGCATCCGCTTCCGTGGCCGTGAGATGGCCCACACCAACATCGGTGAGAAGCTGCTGCTGGATTTCGCCGCCGCCTGCACGGAGGTTGCTTCCATGGAGAAGAACCCCAAGCTGGAAGGCCGCTTCATGGCCATGTTCCTGGCCCCCAAGAACGCCAAGTAAATCACGTAAGCTATTACGAAAGATAAGGAAGGAGAACCACCTATGCCCAAGCTGAAGACCCATAGCGGTGCAAAGAAGAGATTCAACCTGACCAAGACCGGTAAGGTTAAGAGAGCCCGCGCTTACAAGAGCCACATCCTCACCAAGAAGGACACCAAGCGGACCCGTCGTCTGCGCACCACTGCTTACGCCGATGTAACCAATGTGGATGCGATCAAGAAGATGATTCCGTACAAGTAAGCCAAGGATAGGAGGATACTGAAATGGCAAGAGTTAAAGGCGCAATGATGACGCGCAAGAGAAGAAATGCAACCCTGAAGCTGGCCAAGGGCTACTGGGGTTCCAAGTCCAAGCACTTCAAGATGGCCAAGCAGCAGGTCATGAAGTCCGGCAACTATGCTTTCGCTGGCCGTAAGCAGAAGAAGCGTGACTTCCGCCGCCTGTGGATCACCCGTATCAGCGCCGCTGTCGCTCCCTACGGCCTGAACTACTCCAAGTTCATGAACGGCCTGAAGAAGTCCGGCATCGAGCTGAACCGCAAGAGCCTGTCCGAGATGGCTATCCAGGACGCCACCGCTTTCGCCGCTCTGGTGGAGAAGGCCAAGGCCGCTCTGTAATTCCGATTACACAGCAATTCAAGACCCTGCCCAACCGGCAGGGTCTTTTTTGTATAAACAGGACTGTCCTTGGGAGGCCTTCGGGCCTCCCAAGGACAACTTTTAATCTGCCGTCAACCGCAACGCTGCCAGACTCAGGGGTGCCCACAGCAGAGAGAACGGCAGGCAGATCTGTCCCCGGTAATTCAGGGGCAAGCGCCGGTAATCCCAAACCCGGTGATCCCGGTTCCAAATCAGCCCTGTCACCAGCTCCACAGCGGTGATGATCCCGGACCCGGCCAAGGCCCGAAGCACCAGCGGCAGTCCCTCCAGCTTCCGCCGCAGGATCGTCAGAAGGGCAAAAGCACTGCCTCCGGCCAGGAACATACTCCCGTGGCTCCGGCCCCGGAAGAGCACCTCCAGCCCCACATAGAGGGTCCCTCCGTACAGGAACCCAGCGCCTTTCATGGTTCGTCCCATTCTATCACCCCCGGTTAGGTTGTCCAAAATTCCCAGAAAAAATCAAAGATTTTTCTTGACAAACCGGGTTTCTTTGGGTATAATAAGGAAGCTGATTTCGGCGGTGCCCGAAATCCCCTTGACCACACATGGCGGCGTAACTCAGTTGGTAGAGTACCCGGTTCATACCCGGCCTGTCACCTGTTCGAGTCAGGTCGCCGCTACCAGGCCCGTTGGTCAAGCGGTTAAGACACCGCCCTTTCACGGCGGTAACATGGG
>JAFVWL010000112.1 GCA_017501695.1 Oscillospiraceae bacterium | reverse complement strand
TGCGGCTGCAATGAAGGATTGGGCAGTTGAACACGGCGCTACCCACTATACCCATTGGTTCCAGCCGCTTACCGGTATTACCGCTGAAAAGCACGACAGCTTTATTTCTCCCGCACCGGATGGCGGCATCATCATGGATTTTTCCGGCAGGGAGCTGATCAAGGGCGAACCGGATGCTTCCTCCTTCCCCTCCGGCGGCTTGCGGGCAACTTTTGAAGCAAGAGGCTATACCGCATGGGATCCCACTTCCTACGCATTTATCAAGGGCAAGACCCTGTGCATCCCCACTGCATTTTGTTCCTATGGCGGTGAGGCTTTGGATAAGAAGACCCCGCTGCTTCGCTCTATGGAAGCACTGAACCGGCAGGCTATGCGGATCCTGAAGCTGTTCGGCAACGAGGATGTTAAGTGCGTCCGTACCTCTGTTGGCCCGGAGCAGGAATACTTCCTGGTTCCCAAGGAGCTTTACGAAAAGCGCAAGGATCTGATCTACACTGGCAGGACCCTGTTTGGCGCAAAGCCTCCCAAGGGTCAGGAAATGGATGACCATTACTTCGGTGTCATCAAGCCCCGTGTAGCTGCTTACATGGCAGACCTGAACGAAGAACTGTGGAAGCTGGGAATCTTAGCCAAGACCGAGCATAACGAAGTTGCTCCTGCCCAGCATGAGCTGGCTCCCATTTACACCACCACCAATATTGCTACCGATCACAACCAGTTGACCATGGAGATCATGCAGAAGGTCGCGGCAAAGCATGGCCTAGTCTGCCTGCTCCATGAGAAGCCCTTTGCCGGTGTCAACGGTTCCGGTAAGCACAACAACTGGTCCATCGCCACAGATACCGGTGTGAATCTGCTGTCTCCCGGTGATACGCCTTACGAAAACGCCCAATTCCTTCTGTTCCTGTGTGCCGTTATTAAGGCGGTTGACGACTATCAGGATCTGTTGCGGATCTCTGTTGCCACCGCTGGCAATGACCACCGTCTGGGAGCCAACGAAGCACCTCCTGCCGTCGTGTCCATTTTCCTGGGCGACGAGCTGCAGGGCATTCTGGATGCCATTGAAAATGATACACCTTACGAAGCCGCCAAGAAAAAGACCATGAAGCTGGGTGTAGATGTGCTTCCCCGATTCGCACGGGATACGACCGACCGTAACCGTACCTCTCCCTTTGCTTTCACCGGCAACAAGTTTGAGTTCCGGATGCTGGGTTCTTCCAACTCCATTGCCTGCGCAAACATCATGCTCAATGCAGCGGTTGCTGAGTCCCTGAAGATCTATGCAGACCGACTGGAAGGCGCTGAGGATTTTGAAGGAACACTCCATGAAATGATCCGTAAAACCATCAAGGATCACAAGCGGATCATCTTCAATGGCAACGGCTACGACGAAGCCTGGATCAAGGAGGCAACGGAAGTTCGCGGCCTGTGCAATTACCCCACCACGCCTGACTGCATCCCCCATAGCCTGGATGAAAAGAATGTACAGATGTTGACCTCTCACAAGGTGTTTACTCTGGCAGAGCTGAAGTCCCGCTGCGAAATTCAGCTTGAAAACTATTGCAAGACCGTCATCATCGAAGCAAACGCCAGGCTGACCGCGCCCCCCGACCTCAAGCGCATGGAGGAGGAGCTGGCCACCCTATCGCGGGACAAGGAGGAGGCCATCAAGGCCCAGGAGTTCGAGCGGGCGGCGGGGGTACGCGATCGGGAGATCAAGCTGCGGGAGGCTTATGAGACCGCCAAGGAGGCCTGGGCGGGGGGAGTCCACCCGGCGGACCGAGAGGAGACGGTCACCGCCTCCCACATCGCCGACGTGGTCACCGAGTGGACGGGGATCCCGGTCTCTCGCCTGCTGGAGAGCGAGGGGGAGCGGCTCTTGGGGCTGGAGGATACCTTGCGTTCCCGTGTGATCGGCCAAGAGGAGGCAGTACGGGCGGTGGCGGGAGCCATCCGTCGGGGGCGGCTGGGGCTGAAGGATCCACGCCGTCCCATCGGCTCCTTCATCTTCCTGGGGCAGACGGGAGTGGGCAAAACCGAGCTGACCCGCGCCCTGGCGG
>JAFVWL010000111.1 GCA_017501695.1 Oscillospiraceae bacterium | reverse complement strand
TTTTCAAGAGGGGGCTGGCAAAAATCGGCTCTTCGGAACCGATTTTTGACTGGGGGAGTTCTTTTTTCTCCCCCCGGCCCTTCGGGCCACCCCCCTCATAAATGCGGGGGGCAAGGGGTGCGGTGCTGATATAAACTACAACTTCCCATCCAAGGTGAGAATTTATGACAGACAAGAGAATTTTTGCCCTGGGGTTTTTTGATGGGGTCCATCTGGGCCATCAGGCCCTGCTCCGGGCTTGCCGGGAACTGGCGGACCGGCTGGGTGCCGAAACGGCAGCCATTACCTTTGCCGCGCACCCCCAATCCCTGTTTATACAGCAGGTGCCGCCGCTGATCAACACCCTGACGGATCGGCAGCGTCTGCTGCTCAGGTATGGAATGGACCATATTTACGCCTTTCCTGTGACAAAGGATGTTATGTCAACCGATTGGCGGGATTTCCTGGATCTGCTGGTGGAATACGGTGCCGCGGGCTTCGTCTGCGGCGACGATTTCCGCTTCGGCAGCCGGGGTCTGGGTGATGGGGATAAGCTGAAGCAATACTGCGAAGAGCGGGGCTTTCCCTGTGTCATCGTCCCCGAGCAGACCATGGACGACACCCGGGTTTCCAGTACCTATATCCGCAGCCAGATCGAAGCGGGTGACATGGCCACCGCCGTCCGTTTTCTGGGCCATCCCCACATCCTCACCGGGGAGGTGGTTTCCGGCCGGCACCTGGGCCGGACCCTGGGAATCCCTACGGCCAACATGACCATCCCCACGGGGGTGGTGGTGCCGAAATTCGGCGTGTACGTATGCCGGGTGGAGATCGACGGGGTGGTGTATCCTGCCGTGGCCAATGTGGGAACCCGGCCTACGGTGGGGGGCCACCGGGTCACTGTGGAGCCCTGGATCCTGGATTTCGACGGCGATCTTTACGGCCGGGAAATCACGCTGGAGTTCCACCGGTTCCTCCGTCCGGAACGGAAATTTGATTCCCTGGAGGCGCTTCGGCAGGAAATCCGAAAAAACGCGGAAGAAACCAAAGAATTCTTTGGAAAAACGTGAAAGTTTTCCTTTACTTTTGGG
Organism: Oscillospiraceae bacterium; assembly: GCA_017501695.1. Classification (GTDB taxonomy): domain Bacteria; phylum Bacillota; class Clostridia; order Oscillospirales; family Oscillospiraceae; genus Faecousia. The sequence goes on along the minus strand of JAFVWL010000111.1, from coordinate 31,451 downwards.
AAAACTCATGATATAGTAATCAGGCTGGCGTTTGCCAGACGATATTTCTATGCCCGCAGCTCAGTTTGGGGAAGACACCGACCCTTTACTTGGCGCGAGGTAAATTTATGAAAAGGTGGAAAATCCCCATGATTATGAAGGACAAGAAGACCCAGGTCATCCTGGAGAACGCTACCCACGAGGGAGACACCGGCTCCCCCGAGGTTCAGGTCGCCATCCTGACTGCCCGCATCAACGAGCTGACCGAGCACCTACGCGTGCACAAGCATGACAACCACTCCCGTCGTGGTCTGCTGATGATGGTCGGTAAGCGCCGCAGCCTGCTGGACTATCTGGCCAAGAAGGACATCAACCGCTACCGTGCTCTGATCGCCAAGCTGGGTATCCGTAAGTAAGAAATCCGAAAGGGCGATGGGATACCATCGCCCTTTCTAAATTCACGCAAGCCGGGAGATATTTAGCAGTTGAAAGTGCTGTCGAATTTCGACACCAGTTTCAAGTGCTAAACCTCCCGAACACACCTAAAAACACGTCATTGCGAGGAGCGCAGCGACGTGGCAATCCCGTAAGTTTTCCGGGATGTCCACGGGGTTGCCACGGCCCTTCGGGCCTCGCAATGACAGCACAAATTTAAGGAGGTTATTACCAATGATTAAGCGTAAGCAGTATCCCAACCATCATGTTTATGAGATGGAAATCGGCGGCCGTGCCTTTACCGTTGAGACCGGTAAGGTGGCTGAGCTGGCCAATGCCGAGTGCATTTGCCGTTACGGCGACACCGTGGTGCTGGTGACCTGCACCTGCAACCCCATCCCCAAGGCCGGCATCGACTACTTCCCCCTGACCATCGAGTTCGAGGAGCGGATGTACTCCGTGGGCCGGATCCCCGGCTCCTTCAACCGCCGCGAGGGCAAGCCCTCCGAGCGGGGCATCCTGAACAGCCGTATCATCGACCGTCCCATGCGTCCCCTGTTCGACGAGGAGCTGCGTAACGACACCGTCGTCACCTGCACCGTCCTGGCCACCGACCATGAGAACCCCGTGGAGATCGTGGCTTCCCTGGGCGCTTCCATCGCCATCGCTTCCTCCGATGTGCCCTGGAACGGACCCGTGGCTACCACCAACGTGGCTTACCTGAACGGCCAGTATATCATCAACCCCTCCGCCGACGAGCGGGAGGCCTGCGAGTGCTTCGTGTGCATCTCCTCCACCTTCGAGAAGGTGGTCATGATCGAGACCGAGGCCAACGAGGCTCCCGAGAACATCGTCTACGAGTGCATCCGTGTGGCCCACGAGACCAACATGGAGATCGTCAAGTTCATCAACGGCATTGTCTCCGAGATTGGCAAGCCCAAGTTCACCTTCGAGAAGGCCGCTGTCAACCACGACCTGCTGGATGACCTGATCGCCTACGGCCTGGGCCAGATCGAGTATGCTCTGGACACCGACGACAAGAACATCCGTGAGGAGCGGCTCACCGCTGCCCGCCTGGACTTCAAGAACCAGTTTGTGGAGAAGTACGGCGAGGAAGAGTTCGAGACCCACATTGAGGTCTGCCTGTACAAGATGCAGAAGAAGGTCGTCAAGAAGTGGCTGCTGGCCGGCAAGCGTGTGGACGGCCGCGGCATGGACGAGATCCGTCCCCTGGATGCCGAGGTCGGCATCCTGCCCAGAGTCCATGGCTCCGGCCTGTTCTCCCGTGGCCAGACTCAGGTCCTGTCCATCTGCACCCTGAACACCCTGTCCGCTGCCCAGAAGCTGGACACCATCTACCCCGAAGAGACCAAGCGCTATATCCACCACTACAACTTCCCCTCTTTCTCCACCGGTGAGGCCCGCGCCGCCCGTTCCACCAGCCGCCGTGAGATCGGTCACGGTGCCCTGGCTGAGAAGGCCCTGCTGCCCGTGATCCCCTCCGTGGAGGAGTTCCCCTACGCCATCCGTGTGGTGTCCGAGGTTCTGAGCTCCAACGGCTCCACCTCCCAGGGCTCCATCTGCGGCTCCACCCTGGCTCTGATGGACGCCGGTGTGCCCATCAAGCGGCCCGTGGCCGGCATTTCCTGCGGCCTGATCTCCGACCAGGAGACCGGCGAGTGGAGAACCTTCACCGACATCCAGGGTGTTGAGGACTTCCACGGCGAAATGGACTTCAAGGTCGCCGGTACCACCGAGGGCATCACCGCCATCCAGATGGACCTGAAGAACAAGGGCCTGACCATGGAGATCATTGCCGACGCTCTGGAGCGCTGCCGCAAGGCCCGTCTGGTCATCCTGGAGGAGGTCATGCTGAAGGCCATCGCTGAGCCTCGCCCCGAGGTCTCCGAGTACGCCCCCAAGATGATCTCCATGAAGATCCCCGTGGACAAGATCCGCGAAGTCATCGGCTCCGGCGGCAAGACCATCCAGAAGATCTGCGCCGACACCGGTGCCAAGGTGGACATCGAGGATGACGGCTCCGTCTTCATCTCCGCTGTGGACTCCGCCGCCGCTTACGCCGCCAAGAAGATGGTGGACGACATCTGCTTCGTCCCCGAGGTTGGCAAGCTGTACTACGGCAAGGTGGTCCGCATCCTGCCCATCGGCGCTTTCGTTGAGATCGCTCCCGGCCACGACGGCATGGTCCACATCTCCAAGCTGGAGAACCGCCGTGTGGAAAAGGTCGAGGACGTGCTGAACCTGGGCGACATGACCTGGGTCAAGTTCATGGGCTTCGACGAGAAGGGCCGCGCCAACTTCAGCCGCAAGGACGCCCTGAAGGAAATGGCCAACCAGTAACTGAACCTGAAAAAAGCCACCCGAACGGGTGGCTTTTTAATTGAAAATTGAAAGTTGAAAATTGATAATTTCTTCTCTGTCATAAATCGTAGACCGTTCCCAGGTTGTTAAGGTAGGGACCGGCCTCCCTGACGGTCCGGTGAGCCGTCATTTCGATCAGAAATAGAAAAGCTCTTCGAAGGTTTTGTCCAGGGCGATGCACAGGATCAGAGCCAGCTTCGCGGTGGGGTTGAACTGGCCGGTTTCGATGGAGCTGATGGTGTTTCGGGATACGCCCACCAGGTCCGCCAACTGCTGTTGGGAAAGGTGTTTTTCTGTTCGGGCTTCTTTCAGCCGGTTTTTCAGTACCAGTGTTTCGTCCATGATTACCTCGCGTTCAGAATGAACAGGATGACCAGGTATGTGACGGCGCAGAACAACTGGAGGATGCCCCAGGTCAGCTTGGAAGGCTTTTTGTGCTGACTGTACAGGTAAAGATTGCTGCAGCCTTCCATGGTGAAGAAGATGATCCAGGCGCCCCGGCCAATATCACGGTTGCCCAGCACATACTCACTGATCAGTACCAGCAGAACACAGGCAAAAAGGCCAACAGTCCGCCCAAAGCCATAGGCTTTTTCTTCAATGGACTGCTCCCGCTCATCCTGTTTGCCCTGATTTTCCGCACGGCTCATTTGTAAGATGGTTTCCTTGTCCATAACAGTACCTCCTGCCTTGAGTTGCCAAGTTTACTTTGCACACCTGTATTATATACTTGCCAAGTAAACTTGTCAATAGGGTTTTATAAAAATAGTTGGCTATATTGCGCCTGCGGCGAAGGGAGGGTCAAGACCCTCCTCTGCAGCGCGAAACCGCCGGAAGCCTACGCTTCCGGCGGTGAATATTATCCGTTGTTTTCTCCGCCGGGGGCCTTGGGCTTGCGGCGGCGGAAGGGGGGACGGCGGCGGGTCTTTTTGGGTTGGCCGGACTCCTGCATATCGGGCTCCAGATCCGGTTCCTCCTGGGCGGCAGGCTCCTGCCTGGGGGCTTCCTGCTTGGGCTTAGGCTGCCTTTTGGGCTTGTCCTTTTTGGGCTTTTCCTGCTTGGCGGGCTTTTCGGCCTTTTCCTGCTTTACGGGATTTTCGGTCTGCTCGGGTTTGGATTCCTCCTTGCCCTTGCGGCCCCGGCGGCGGGAACGGCCGGACTTGCTCTCGTTGTCTGCCTTAGGCTCCTGGGAGACGGGTTCCTCCGGGGAGATCACAGGCTCCGGCTCCTCCACAATCTTTTCCGTGGAATAGCGGAAGCGGATGGGATCCAGCAGCAGCTTTTCCTCGGGCTGCTCCCGGCGGACCCGCTTGCCGGCACCGGAAATGGGGGCCAGATCCGCGGGGATGGGCGGGTCGTTCTTCTTGGCCTTGCCGTTGCGCAGAATGGCGATCTCATCGTTACGGAACACGCTGACCGTCTCCGGCGCGTCCTCCATCCGGACCTTCACCCGGCTGCGCAGCAGGTCGATCTCCACCACGGTGCCCCGGCCCTCGGGAGTGTCCACAAAGGACTCGGCCTTGGGAGAGTTGCGGATCAGGTCCTCATAGGCTTCCTGCTCGTACTTCAGGCAGCACATGAGACGGCCGCAGGTGCCGGAGATCTTGGTGGGGTTCAGACTCAGATTCTGAGTTTTCGCCATCTTGATGGACACGGGCTGGAAGTCATCCAGGAAGCTGGCACAGCAGAAGGGCCGGCCGCAGATGCCCAGGCCGCCCACCATCTTGGCCTTGTCCCGGACGCCGATCTGCCGCAGCTCGATGCGGGTGTGGAAAATGGAGGCCAGATTTTTCACCAGCTCCCGGAAATCCACCCGCTCGTCGGCGGTGAAGAAGAACAGGATCTTGCTGCCGTCGAAGGCCACCTCGGCGCTGACCAACTGCATATCCAGGCCATGCTCGGCGATCTTCTGCAGGCACACGTCATAGGCCCGCTTTTCCTTGGCTTTGTTTTCGGCGGCGATCTTCTCATCCTGGGCGTTGGCGATCCGCAGGACGCTGCGCAGGGGCGCCACCACATCCTTAGCCCGGATGGTGTGGTTTCCGGCGGCGCAAAAGCCGTACTCGGGACCCCGGGCGGTGTCGATGATGACATGGGTTCCGGCCTGGAGGGTCAGACCGTTTGGGTCAAAGAAATATACCTTCTGGCCCGGGCGGAACTGGATGTCCACTACCTCAACGGTTTCTGCCGCCTCGGGAACAGTCTTGATTTCGTCTTCCATAGGGTTTCTCCTTGTGTAATTATCGAAGGGCCCAGGCCAGCCAGCCGCAGATGGCGGCGGGGGATACGTTGCTCTGGGCGTAGTCGCAGGCTTTTTGCAGGGACCGGATGGCGTTCAGCAGCTCCTGGGAGCTGCGGCTGGCGCTGAGGGTTCTGGCCATGGGGTTGATGGCAGGCAGTCCGGAACGGCAGGTCAGGGCGCTTTCCAGAATGGCGGTCCATTGGCGCAGCTCGGGAATGAGCTGGTCCCGCTTCCATTTTTCCATGGGCACCAGGGTCTCTGTCAGGACCATGGCGCTTCGCCCGGCGAAGCCCCGGACGAAGCCTTCGGTCTGGGCGGTGACGGCGCTTCCATCCTCCAGCAGGGCCTTGGCCTGGCCCAGGTAGCCGCCGCTGCGCTCCATGGCGGCGGTGACCGCGTCGGCGGAAGCGTCTGGGAACTGGGCGTTCAGGGTCCGGCGCAGGAGCTCCGGCTCCAGAGGCTGCAGGGCCAGCTCCGTGCAGCGGGAGCGGACCGTGGGCAGCAGCCGTTCCGGGTTATCCGTCAGCAGGATGAATACACCGTAGGCCGGAGGCTCCTCCAGAATCTTCAGCAGAGCGTTCTGGCCCTCCAGACCCAGCTCCTGAGGGAACAGGTAAATCTTGTGGTCCGATTCGTTGGGACGGATAAACACATCCTCCCGGAACTGGCGGACAATCTTCACCGCCACGTTCTTGTGCTCCGGGTCCTCCACGGTAATAAAGTCCGGGTGGTTGCCGTTTTTGATTTTGCGGCAGGGGCCGCAGACACCGCAGGGCTTCCGCTGACCCTGGCACAAAATGGCAGAGGCCAGCAGCCGGGCCAGAGTATGCTTGCCGGAGCCGGCAGGACCGGAAATCAGGTAAAAGTGGGAAATGCGGCCCCGGGCCAGGCTTTTTGTCAAATTTTCAATCAGCCGCCGGTTGTCCAGCAGTTCGTCAAAGCCCATATGATCCTCCCGGTGGTTATTATCAACGATTAATTATAACACAAATCCGCAAAATAGCAACATTTTAAGATGAAAATGCAGGCTGCAAAATTGAGGCGTTGGCTGCTGCCGGCTTAGCCCCACAGGGCGGACAGCATGGGGATGACTTGCTTTTTCCGGCTCATAACATGGGGCAGGAACACTGTGTTGTCCCTGGGTGTGGTGTTGAAGGCCTGCTGGATGGTATCGTCGCTGCCCACATAAATGAGCTGGGTTCCTTCCAGCAGCACATCCGTGAGCATGAGAATGACCATATCCATCCGTTTTTCTTTGGCCAGCTTCTTCATCAGAGCCAGGAATTCGTCCTTCCGCTCCAGCATTTTGGGGCTGTCCACGCAGGTGATCTGGGCCACGGCCAGATCGTGACCGGCAATGTGGAACTCCTTGTAGTCCGTCATCAGCAGATCCCGGGCGGTGCGGCCCTCAATGGAGGCGGAGAAGATCTCCCGGCCCAGGTCATCCAGGGATACGTTGGCGATCCGGGCCATACGCTCGGCGGTCCGCACATCCCGGATGGTGCAGGTGGGGGATTTGAACATGACTGTGTCCGAAATGATGGCCGCGGCCATCATGCCAGCCATGGCTGCCGAGGGCATCAGTCCCCGGTCCTGGAACATACTGGCAATGATGGTGTTGGTGGAGCCCACGGGCTCGTTGCGGACATAGATGGGGTTGGTGGTCTGGATGTCCGCCAGCCGATGGTGGTCGATGATCTCCAGGATCTCCGCCTCCTCCAGACCGGGCACGGACTGGGAAATCTCATTGTGGTCCACCAGTACCACCCGTTTCCGCCGGGGGCGCAGCAGATGATACCGGGTCAGAACGCCCACGATCTTCTCCTGGTCGTCCAGAATAGGATAGCAGGGGTCCCGGTGCTTCAGCACCTGCTCCCGGACCTCGTCCACCCGGTCCTCCAGGTGGAAGCACACCAGTCCATCGGTGCGGCAGATGCGGCTGATGGGCACGGACTGGAAGATCAGCCGGGCGGCACGGTAGGCTTCAAAGGGGGTGGAGATGATGCAGGTCTCCGTCTCCATGTTCCGCAGCTCCGGGTCCAGCTCTGCCTGGCAGATAATCAGGCAGTTCACATTCATTTCCAAAGCCCGGCGGATCATATCCGGCTGGTGGCCGCACAGGACGATGGACTCCTTCCGGTTGAACAGCAGGTTTTCCCGGCTCTGGGGCAGGGCGATGACCAGCTCACCGGTTACGGTGTCCGTATTTTCACCGGCATCGTTGAGAATCTTGGCCTCCAGCACGGACAGTACATTGAACAGGGGCACCGCTTCCAGAACCCCCAGGGTAGCCATGGCCATGTTGTAGCTGGCCACATCCTCCCGGGACAGCATACCGAACAATGTGCCGTCCTCTTTGGCTACGGGCATACTGGAAATATTGTGGTGCTGAAGCTCGGACCAGGCCCTGCCCACGGTGACGGCACCGCTGAGGATCGGCGGCCGGTCATAGTCCAGGTCCTTCACCTGGGTGTGCATACTGGTCAGCAGTTTGGGGGGCTGGAAGCCGAAGCGGTTCAGCACGATCTGAGTCTCGTCGGATACATGGCCCAGGCAAGCGGCCTCATATTCCCGGTCGCCCAGAGCGTTGCGCAGGGCAGTGTAGGCCATGGCGGCAACAATGGAATCCGTATCCGGATTCCGATGCCCGGTCACATAAATAGGATCCATAAAACATTACCTCCTGAATTTCGGACATCATTGCGAGGAGCGAAGCGACGTGGCAATCCCGTGGAAATTCCGGAAATCTGAAGGGGATTGCCACGCCATGAGCGCCCGCAGGCGCCATGCAAGCGAGCAACCGCCCGAAGGGCGGCTCTTGGCGAGTCGCAGTGTGCGCACTGGCTCGCAATGACGAATTTGTTAGATGGTGACTTCTCCGGCCAAATCGATGGAGAACAGGCGGGTGATCTCCTTCTGCCGCATTCCCTGGCCGATGGCCCACATGAGCTTGGTCATGGCGGCTTCCGTGGTCATGTCCCGACCCTGGATGACCCCCAGCTCCAGCAGCTTGTTGCCCACCTGGTAAACCTGAAGGTTGGCGCTTTCGTAAAGACACTGGGTAGTAACCACTACGCTGATGCCCGCGTCCACTGCGGCCCGGATGCTCTGAAGTCCTTCGTGGAGCACGTTGACACCGCCCAGGCCGAAGGCCTCGATGACGATGCCCTTGTAACCCAGCTCCGCCAGGGTATTGAAAATTCTGGGAGACAGGCCGGGGGTCAGCTTCAGCAGGAATACGTCGCTGCTGATGGAATCCTGGAGCCGGGCGGGACCCTTGATCCGGGGAATGATCCGGTCGTCCAGGGTCAGTCCCAGGCCGGTGATCTGGGCGGCGTAACGGGAATTGACGCTTTCAAAGGCGGAGAAGCCCGTGGCCCGGACCTTTACGGCCCGGCAGCCCAGCATGACCTTCCGGTCAAAGGCCAGGTACACACCGGGACGGCCGGTGGCGGCCATGGCAAAGGCGGTACGCAGATTGTCCGGTCCGTCGGACAGCACATCCGCCAGGGGGAGCTGGGACCCGGTGAAGACCACCGGCACATCGATGTCCGGCAGCATGAAGGTTACGGCGCTGGCGGTGTAGGCCATGGTGTCGGTGCCGTGGGAGACCACGATGCCGTCATAGTCCAGCCGTTCCTCGAAAATAGCCCGGGCGATAAGCTGCCATTCCTCAGGGCGGATGTTGGAGGAGTCCAGACACATGATGTCCCGGACGGAGATGTTGTAGTAGGTGCGGAGCTGGTTCAGTTCCCGCTCCATGACCCCGGAGCGGTGGGGCTCCAGCCCGTCGGTACCGGGCATGGAAGCAATGGTGCCGCCGGTGGTCAGTAAAAGGATGTGTTTCTTGTTGCCCATGGTCGATCCTCCGTAAGTGGTGTGGGGATGGAAATTGTAGTTTATATTAGCACCGCACCCCTTGCCCCCCCGCATTTATGAGGGGGGTGGCCCGAAGGGCCGGGGGGAGAAAAAAAGAACTCCCCCAGTCAAAAATCGGTTCCGAAGAGCCGATTTTTGCCAGCCCCCTCTTGAAAAGCGGGGGCCGAGGCGGCTTCGCCGCCGGGTGACCGCAAGGGTCGCCCCCCCTACGCGGACATATTACGCTAAACTACAATTTCCCACATCAACATATGAAATGGGGAATTACCATGTCTTCCACCTTTGAACAATATTTCACCGCCCTGCGGGGCAAACGGATCGCAGTCATGGGCCTGGGCGTCAGCAACCGGCCCCTGGTGCGGATGCTGCTGGAATTCGGCTGCGATGTCACCGGCTGCGACCGAACCCCCCGGGAGAAGCTGGATCAGGAGGTCCTGGACCTGGAAACCGCGGGATGCAAGCTGAGCCTGGGGGACAGCTACATGGATGTGTCCGCCGATGTGGTCTTCCGGACCCCCGGTATGCATCCCAATAACCCCGGCCTGGTGAAGCTGCGCAGCCAGGGCGCCTTGGTGACCTCTGAGATGGATGCCTTCTTCGAGGTCTGCCCCTGCCGGATCATCGCCGTCACCGGCTCCGACGGCAAGACCACCACCACCACCCTGATCTCCGAGATGCTGAAGGCCGCGGGCAACACCGTGTGGCTGGGCGGCAACATCGGCACACCCCTGCTGCCCCGGACCCGGCAGATGAAGCCCCAGGACTATGCGGTGGTGGAGCTCAGCTCCTTCCAGCTCATGGATATGACTCACAGCCCTTCTATCGCCGTGGTCACCAACCTGGCCCCCAATCACCTGGATGTCCACAAGGACATGGAGGAGTATGTGGACGCCAAGCGCAACATCTTCCGGTTCCAGGACGAAAACGGCAAGCTCATTGTCAACGCGGACAATGCCATCACCGATTCCTTCGTGGGCAACGGCACCACCACCAAGTTTGCCCGGCAGGGAAGTGCCGACGGCACCTGGATGGAAGGGAACTACCTGGTCCGTCGGGGCGAAAAGGTCCTGGATGCCCGGGATATTCTGATTCCCGGTGTCCATAATATCGAAAACTACCTGACTGCCATTCTGGCTGTGGAGGGCCTGGTATCCGACGACATTATTCGCCAGGTAGCCAAGACCTTCGGCGGTGTGGAGCACCGCATTGAGCTGGTCCGGGTGAAGGACGGGGTCCGGTTCTACAACGACTCCATCGCCTCCAGCCCCAGCCGCACCATCGCAGGCCTGCGGAGCTTCCCGGAGAAGGTGATCCTGATCGCCGGCGGCTACGACAAGCACATCCCCTACGATGTGCTGGGGCCCGTGGTGTGCGCGCACGTGAAGAAGCTGTTCCTGGGCGGTGCCACCGGACCTCAGATTCGGGCTGCCGTGGAGAATGCTCCGGAGTATCTGCCCGGCCAGCCGGAGATCGTGGATTGCGAAAACTTTGAAGCCGCCGTCCGTGCCGCTGCCGCGGCTGCGGAAGCCGGGGACGTGGTGCTCATGAGCCCCGCCAGCGCGGCATTCGATCAGTTCAAGAATTTTGAGTACCGTGGACGTTTTTACAAGGAATTGGTAAGGGGGCTTTGATATGGATATTACCGGTATTACCCGTCCCGCCCGGAAACTGCTGAAGCTGAAACGCTGCGGCGCGGTCATCGTGGCCGCGGGCAACGCGTCCCGCATGGGCGGCATCGATAAAATCATGGCGGATCTGGGCGGCAAGCCCGTCATTGCCCGGACTGTGGCCGCGTTCCAGGAATGCGACGCCATTTCGGAGATCGTGGTGGTCACCCGGGAGGATTTGATCCCTGCCGTCACCGCCGCCTGCCAGGGTATGGACAAGGTCACTGCCGTGGTCACCGGGGGCAAGGACCGGGCGGAATCCGTTAACAACGGCCTGAATGCCCTGTCGGATAAGGTCAAATTGGCGGCTATCCAGGATGGTGCCCGTCCCTTCGCCACCTGGCAGCTCATCGACCGGGTGGTCCGGGCGGCCAATACCTATTCTGCCGCCGCCCCCGCCATCCCGGTGAAGGATACCATAAAAGTGGTCGCCGGCGGCGTGGTTAGCAATACCCCGGACCGGAAGACACTCCAGGCTGTCCAGACCCCCCAGGTCTTTGACTATGACCTGCTCCGGGCTGCCCTGAAAAAAGCCAGGGAGGATGGAGCGGCCATTACCGACGACTGCTCCGCCGTGGAGCGCATGGGCATGAGCGTGAAGATCGTGGAGGGTGACGAGCGGAACATCAAGATCACCACCCCCATGGACCTGAAGATCGCTTCCCTGATCCTGGAGGATATGGCATGAGGATCGGTCACGGATACGATGTGCACCGGCTGGTGGAAGGCCGGGACCTGATCCTGGGGGGCGTAAAGATCGATTATGAACTGGGGCTTCTGGGCCACAGTGATGCCGACGTACTGCTCCACGCGGTGATGGATGCCCTTTTGGGCGCCGCTGGACTCCGGGATATTGGCTACCACTTCCCGGATACGGACCCCAAGTATAAGGGCGCCGATTCCCGGGCGCTGCTGCGGGCGGTGAAGGAAAAGCTGAACGAAGCCGGCTACCGTGTGGGAAATGTGGATGTGACCATGATTGCGCAAAGACCCAAGCTGAAGCCCCATATCCCCCAGATGATGGAAAACATCGCCGCGGACCTGGGCGTGGAGGTCAGCCGGATCAATGTAAAAGCCACCACCGAGGAGCATCTGGGCTTCACCGGCTCCGGCGAGGGCATGGCTTGCCATGCTGTCTGCCTGCTGGAAGAATAGAATATGGTTGGAAATTGTAGTTTGGATTTCTACACGTCATTGCGAGGAGCCGCCCAAAGGCGGCGACGTGGCAATCCCGTATGGCGACGCAGCACCTATCATTGTTGAAAATATAGCGTAGATCCAGGAAAAAGAACGGATTTCTTCTGGCGAAAGATTCCGGAAACCTGAAGGGGATTGCCACGCCAGTGTGCGCACTGGCTCGCAATGACGTGGTTCTTTTCGGTGCGGCAATTACGCTAAACTACAATTTTCCGAATAAATTACCGCAGCACCTGCAATAGGTGCTGCGGTTGTGTATTTCTTTGGAGATTACCGCTTGATGTCGAAATTCTGGTTCATGATCTCCTTGATGGCCCGGGCGTCATCGGTGATGTTGGCATCGCCGTGGATGGTGTGCTTGATGACGGAGCTGGCCACGGCGAAGTTCACCATGTCCATGGGCTTGTAGTGGCGCATCATGGCGTAGATCAGGCCGGAGGCAAAGGCGTCGCCGCCGCCCACCCGGTCCAGGATGTTGAACGTGAACAGCTTGGACTCGAAGGTATGGCCCTGATACCACATAAATGCCTTCAGGCTGTTCTGGGAGCCGGAATGGGCATAGCGCACATGGCGGGCGATGCACTGGATATTGGGGTAACGCTCGATGAAATGCTGGAACACCTCGTCCTGCTGCTCATAGCTGGGCTGCAGGGGAACGCCGTCCTTCCAGTCACCCTGGCTGTGGTCGTTCTCGTCCTTCCACAGGTGGTAGGGCTCGATGCCCAGCAGCACATCCACATAGGGCAGGCATTGGGTGCAGTAATCCCGGGCTTCTTCCCAGGTCCACAGCTTGGAGCGGAAATTGCCGTCAAAGCTGGTGGTCAGGCCCAGCTCCTTGGCAACCTTCAGGCAGTTCAGGATGAAGTCCGCGCAGGTCTTGTTCAGGGCGGGGGTGATGCCGGAGACATGGAGCCAGGTATAGCCCGTCAGCAGGGCGGCGATGTCCACCTTGCTCAGGTCATATTCGGTGATGGCGGAGTGCTTCCGGTCATAGGTGACCTTGCTGGCCCGGATGCCGTAGCCGGTTTCCAGATAATAGGTGCCCAGCCGGTGGGTAGGGGTCTCCTCGGGGGTGGACAGGATCACCGGGGTGCAGTGCACATCATTGGACCGGAGCATACGGATGGCGCTCTTGCCGATGGAGTTATTGGGAACCACGGAGAAGAAGGTGGAGTCGATGCCCAGGTTAGCCAGGGACAGGGCGATATTGGCCTCGCTGCCGCCATAAGTTGCCTCAAATTCGTTGGCGGTGCGGATCTTCTGGTAGTTGGGCGGGGTCAGACGAAGCATGATCTCGCCAATGGTAATGAATTTGTGATTGCTCTTGTTGACAAGCAGCGGGTTCTTATGTTCCATAATGTGCCTCCTTCAGTTTGCTGTAAATATAATTATAACGCAATGACCCGGCAAATTCAATAGACAAACCCTACAAAAACCTGCGATTTTCGTGAGAATGACGAAAAAAGGAGGGGACGGAATCGACACGATCCGCATACACTGGACCGGGAGGGATCGATATGACATCGTATTTTGTGACCTTCCGCTCGGTGACCTATGCCCAGCGGGGGGAGCGGGTACTGCGGAGTGCCGGCATCGGCTGCAGTATGCAGCGTACACCCAGAGTGTTGGAGGAACGGGGCTGCGGCTACAGCCTTGCCCTCAGCGCCGGGGCCCTGTACCAGGCCGTTGCGGCGCTGCGGCAGGGAAATGTGCCCTTCCGGAGGGTGTACCTTCGGGATGGGGATGGGAGCATCCGGGAGGTGGAGCTGTGATCTATCTGGACCACGGGGCAACCTCCTTTCCCAAGCCTCCGGCGGTCCGCCGGGCTATGGACCGGGCTATGGCCCGGTGCGCCAATCCGGGCCGGGGCGGTCATCTTCCCGCCATGGAGGCGGCTCAGACCGTGTACCGCTGCCGGGAGCAGGCGGCAGCCCTGTTCGGCTGCGAGGCGGAGCAGGTGGCTTTTACGGGAAGCTGCACCCAGGGGCTGAACACCGCTGTCCGGACCCTGGTCCGGCCCGGGGACCGGGTGCTGATCTCCGGCTTTGAGCACAACGCCGTGGTCCGGCCCCTTCATGCCCTGGGGGCGGATATTACAGTGGCCGGACAGAAGCTCTTCGATTGGGCGGATACCCTGTCCCGGTTTCAGGATGGGCTGAAGACCCATCCCGCAGCGGCGGTGTTCACCCATGTGTCCAACGTCTTCGGCTATGTGCTGCCCGTGGCGGAGCTGGGGGACCTGTGCCGCCAGTATGGGGTGCCCTTTGTTCTGGATGCGGCCCAATCTGCCGGATCCCTTCCGGTGGACCTGAAGGCTCTGGGGGCAGCCTATATTGCCATGCCCGGGCACAAGGGCTTGCTGGGTCCCATGGGCACCGGCCTTCTGCTGTGCGGCGAGCTGCCCATGCCCTTACTCTTCGGCGGCACCGGCAGCGAGTCTGTGAACCGGTCCATGCCGGATTTTCTGCCGGACCGGCTGGAGGCGGGGACCTTGAATGTGCCGGGGATCGGGGGCCTGGAGGCGGGTCTGGCTCTGGTCCGCCGGGAAGGGCCGGAGGCCATCGGCCGACGGGAGCACCGGCAGGCCATGGCCTGCGCCCGGGCTCTGGAAAAGCTGGGACTGCGGGTATTTACCGGGGCCCATCAGGCGGGGACAGTCTCCTTCCTGCCGGAAGGGGACTGTGAGGAGCTGGCCCGGCGGCTGGGGGATCGGGGCGCAGCCGTCCGGGCGGGACTTCACTGCGCGCCCCTGGCCCACGAGAGTGCCGGAACTCTGGATACGGGCACGGTGCGGCTCAGCTTCGGCTATGATGCCGAACCTGCAAAAACGGGAGAATTTTTGCGGATACTGGAGAATCTCCTCACTGGGAAGATGTAAATTTTTTGCGAATGACTATTGCCATCGGCGACCCTTTCCGCTATAATAGAAAAGATAATAGGGTAGTTATGCGACAATGCGGATCGTATCGCCGGAATGTAAGAAAAGAGGTTTGTACCGGGCTATGAATGAGTTCCTGTTGAATGTAGAAAACGGTGTAACGTCCTTCCTGCAGCTCCTTGCGGGTATGCAGTGGACGGATTATCTGGATATTCTCTGTGTGGCCATGGTGTTCTATCTGCTGATGCCCATGTTCCGCTCCACCGGTGCAGCCCGGATCGCCAAGGTGATCATGGCGCTGCTGGCGGTGACCTGGATCACGGATGTGCTGGATATGCACACCATGAACTGGCTGCTGAACCAGGTGCTGGCTGTTGGTCTGATCGCCGTGGTGGTCCTGTTCCAGCCGGAGCTGCGGCGGATGATCGACCAGATCAGCAATGTACGCCTGGAAAAGCTGTTCCATCTGGAAGAGGAGGACCAGGAAATGGGTCCCGTCATTTCCCAGACAGTCATGGCCTGCGAAGCCATGAGCCGGGAGCGGGTGGGCGCTTTGATCGTGTTCGTCCGGGATACGCCCGTGGAGGAATTCCTGAAAACCGGCACCGCCATCGATGCCCAGGTATCCGAGCAGCTTATCCGCAATATTTTCTTCCCCAAGGCAGCCCTCCACGACGGTGCCATGATCGTGCGGGGCGGCCGTGTGGCCGCCGCGGGCTGTGTGCTGCCCCTGTCCGATACCAACCGTCTCAGCGCGGATCTGGGCACCCGGCACCGGGCCGGTGTGGGCATGAGCGAAGCCACCGACGCGGTGGTGGTCATCGTTTCCGAGGAGACCGGTGCCATTTCCGTAGCCGTGGGCGGTATGCTCAAGCGGCACCTGGCACCCCAGACTTTAGAGCGGCTCCTGCGCAACGAGCTGATCCGGGAGGATGAAAACAAAGAGGAAAATCTGGTGCTGCGCCTGCGCCAGAAGCTGAAGAAAGAGAAGGAGGGCGAAAATGGAAAATAAAATTATTGCCGGTCTGTTCGCCCTGGTTGTGGCCTTTGGCCTGTGGACCTATGTGGTCAACAATGTAAGCAAAGAGGACACCATGTCCCTGGAAAATGTGCCTGTGGTCTTCCAGAACGAGGGCGCTCTGGAAAATCACGGTCTGATCATGACTGAGGGCGTAGGACAGACCGTGGATCTGTCCATTACCGGCAACCGAAATGAATTGATGAAGCTTCACAGCGGCAATGTGGCCGTGGTGGTAAACCTGTCCCAGCTTTATGACGCGGGCCGCCAGAGCGTTTCCTACACCGTCCATTACCCTGCGGAGGTAAATTCCAGCTCCTTTGCGTATACCGCGGATCAGAACCGGATCTCCGTCTACCTGGAGAATCTGCTGACGGTCAACGTGCCCCTGGTGGTGGAATACAGCGGCGATCCCGCGGATGGCTACCGGACCTTCCCGGAGACGGAGCTGCTCAGCAACAGCACCGGCAAGGAGATCTCCACGGTGAAGGTCAAGGGCCCCGCCTCCGTGGTGGACAAGATCACCCAGGCCAGGATCACGGTGGATCTGGAGGGCATGACCCAGTCCATCCGAAATCAGCCCTATACCTTTACCCTGTGCGACAGCGCCGGACAGCCGGTGGATGTGCCCAATGTGGAGCAGGTGACCACGGATGTGCCCGAGGTGGAGCTGAGCCTGACCATTCAGGGCTACAAGTATGTACCCTTCCAGGCCACTGTGCTGGCGGGCAAGGGCGCCACGGAGGATACCTCCGAGATCGTCTTTGAGCCGGCGGGCATTATGATCACCGGCAGCGACGACGCTTTGGCCCAGTGCGAATATATTTCCCTGGGTGAGATCGACCTGGGCGAGTATCTGGACGATACGGTCATCACCATGCCCATCAACCTTCCCGCGGGCATTACCAGCCTGACGGAGGAAGAGACGGTGTCGGTCCGGATCTCCTTCCCGGAGCTGGCAACCAGAACCTTTACCCTGACCAATATCCAGGCTGTGAATGTCCCCGCGGGCATGATCCCCCGGATCATCTCCGCCACCGTCAATGTGACGGTCCGGGGTCCCGCGGACCTGGTGAAAAAGATGACGGAAAGCGCCTTTACGGTCACCGTCAATGTTGGGAATCTGACCATCGGCAATCCGGATATCGTGGATCCGGTGGTGACCATCAGCTCCGGCTTCCGGGCTGTGGGCCTGGTGAGCAACGGCCGGGTCACCGTGACTCTGGAGGAAGAGCCTACGGAGCCGCCGACGGACCCGCCTACAGAGCCGGATCCGCAGATGGAGGAATAAATGGAACAGCTTGTCAGAATCATTGATACATCCCCCGACGGTACCGCCCGGGTGATGCACGTCCGGGAGAGTGCCTGCTCCGGCGACTGCCACAAGTGCAGCGGCTGCGGCGCGGCCAAGGAAACCCTGTTCCTCACGGCGAAAAATTCCATTGGTGCCAAGCCCGGCGACATGGTTCGCATCGAATCCGCCACGGGTCCGGTGATGGCCGGCGTCCTGGTGTTCTATGTGGTGCCGGTGATCCTGTTCTTCCTGGGCTATTACCTGGGGGAGACCCTTTGGACTCTGGGAGCTCTGGTGGGCGGTCTCGGGTTTGTGCTGGGCATCGCCCTGTCCGTGGTCTATGACCGGAAGGTGGCCCGGAAACAGAAGATCGAGTACACCGTGGTGGGCTATGCCCATAAATAAAACCCGTATGGGTACATATGCATGAAAATCCCTGAAAAAAGGAGATAATGAAGTTGATCAAGAGTATGACCGGCTATGGCCGGGCGGTGGAGACCGTGAACGGTCGGGAATTTACGGTGGAGCTGCGCTCCGTCAATAACCGGTATCTGGATTGCTCCGTGCGGCTGCCCCGGCTGGTTAGCTTTGCGGAGGACGCGGTGAAGCAGGCCGTGAAGGCCTCCATTTCCAGAGGCAAGGTGGACGTATTCATCTCCGTCCGCAGCGAGAGCGGCGATGAGATCCGGGTCACCCTGAACAAGAACGTGGTGGAGGGTTATCTGACCGCCATGCGCCAGATGGTCACGGAACACGGCGTGTCGGATGACATCAGCGTGTCCACCCTGTCCCGAATGAGCGATGTGTTCATCGTGGAAAAGCCCGAGGTGGACGAGGAAGCCCTGCTGGCGGACCTGATGTACGTGGTGGACAAGGCCCTGGCGGGCTACGATGCCATGCGCACCGCGGAAGGCGCGGCGCTGGACCGGGATCTGCGGAGCCGGGGCCAGACCATCCTGGACCTGGTGGCCCAGGTGGAGGCGGGCAACGCCCAGACTGTGGTGGATTACCGGGCCCGGCTGGAAAAGAAGCTCCGGGAGGTCCTGGAAAATACCAACATCGACGAAAGCCGGATCCTTACCGAGGCGGCGATCTTCGCGGATAAGGTGGCCGTGGACGAGGAGACTGTCCGCCTGCGCAGCCACCTGCAGCAGATGAACGCCATGCTGGATGCCGGCGGTGCCATGGGCCGGAAGCTGGACTTCCTGCTTCAGGAAATGAACCGGGAGACCAATACCATCGGCTCCAAGTGTACCGATGTGCGTCTGGCCCGGATCGTGGTGGATATGAAGGCGGAGCTGGAAAAGATCCGCGAGCAGACCCAGAATATTGAGTAAGGGGCAGTTATGAAGCTGATCAATATCGGATTCGGAAGCATGATCGCCGCGGCCAGAGTGCTGGCCATTGTGGACCCGGACTCCGCACCCATCAAGCGTGTGGTCCAGGAGGCCCGGGAGCGGGGCATGCTCATCGACGCGTCCTATGGGCGGAAGACCCAGGCTGTGATCCTGATGGATACGGACCATGTGATCCTGTCCGCCCTGACCCCGGAGGTCCTGTCCGACCGCTGGAACATGAAAGAGGAGGAAAAATGAGCAAAGGCAAGCTGTTTGTGATTTCCGGCGCCTCCGGCGTCGGCAAGGGTACGGTGCTGAAGCAGGTCATGCGGATGCGTGACGACCTGAGCTTTTCTGTTTCCGCCACCACCCGCGCCCCCCGTCCCAATGAGGTGGACGGCATCCACTATTCGTTTATTACTGTGGAGGAATTCGAGGCTATGATCGCCGCGGACGCCTTCCTGGAATATGATAACCATTCCAAAACCTACTACGGCACTCCCCGTGCCCAGGCGGAGGAAAAGCAGGCCCGGGGCCATGTGCTGTTCGACATCGACCCCAACGGTGCCAAGCG
Source organism: Oscillospiraceae bacterium (assembly GCA_017501695.1). Lineage (GTDB taxonomy): Bacteria > Bacillota > Clostridia > Oscillospirales > Oscillospiraceae > Faecousia. Next base: position 12,569 of record JAFVWL010000111.1, on the reverse strand, counting down.
GCTGAAAGCCGCGATACCGGAAGCAACCCTGATCTTCATCATGCCCCCCTCTATGGAGGAACTGGAGCGCCGGCTCCGGGGCCGGAAGGATACCTCTGAGGAGCAGATCCGGATGCGGATGGAGCGGGCAGTCTGGGAAATGGAACAGCGGCACTGGTATGACCACGTGGTGGTCAACGACCGGGTGGAAGACTGCGCCAAGGAAATTTATGACATCATCTCCGCGGTTGCGGATACAAACTAATGGAGGAATTTGAAAATGCTTTACCCCCCTGTTGCTGATTTGCTGAAGAATGTGGACAGCCGTTACCTGCTGGTCAATGTGGTGGCCCACCGGGCCCGCCAGATCGCCATGGAAGCCGAGGCTTTCCAGGAGGAGCTGCCCGAGAAGCCTGTGACCCTGGCTATCCAGGAGGTTGCCGACGGCAAGCTCACCGCCACCGTCAAGGACGAATACAAGAACTAAGCACAGTCCGCGTCATTGCGAGCCGGTTCGCAAACCGGCGTGGCAATCCCGTGGATATTTGGGAATGCCGGAAAAGCGGCTGAGGGAAGGAGGGCTTGAGATGATCGCAAAAATCGCCGTTGCCGCGGCGACCTATGCCATTGACAAGCCCTATTCCTATTACATCCCTGAGGGTATGCTCCTGCAGCCGGGCATCCGGGTGACGGTGCCCTTCGGACGGGGCAACCGCCGGTCCGAGGGCGTGGTCCTGGCTGTGGAGCCGGGCTCTGCCGAGGGCTTGAAGGCTGTGGAAAGCTGCCTGGATCCGGAGCCTCTGCTCAGTGATACCATGCTGCGGCTGGCGGCGTTCCTGCGGGACCGGTATTTCTGCACCTTTTACGACGCTGCCCGGGCCATGCTCCCGGCGGGTCTGTGGTTCCGGCGGAAGGAATCCGTCACCCTGACGGAGGACCGGAGCTGGACGGAAAAACCTCCAAAGAATCCCGATGCGGCGGCGGTGCTGCGGCTGCTGGAGGATTTGGGCGGGGAGGGGGAACTGCCGGCACTGCGGTCCGCGGTGGCCGATGAGGAAGCCCTGCACAAAGCCGTGGCCTATCTGGTCCGGAAAAAATGGGTGAAGACCGATACGGACTTCGCCCGGAAGACCCAGGACAAAACGGAACAGATCGCAACCCTGGCAGCCTCTCCGGAGGAAGCCATGGAATTCGCCGCCCACCGGCCCAAGTCCGCCGCCCTGCAGCGCGCGGTGCTGGAACTGCTGTGCGGTGTGGGCAGTGCCGCGGTCAAGGAGATCTGCTATTTTACCGGAGCTTCTGCAGCTACGGTGAAGCGGCTGGAAAAGCTGGGCTATCTGACGCTTTCTTCCCGGCCGGTGCTCCGCTGCCGGGAGATCCGACCGGTGGAGCTGAAGGGACCGCTGGTCCTGAATGAGGAACAGACCGAAGCATACGAGGGCCTGTCCCGCCAAATGGAGTCCGATGCCCCCGGTGTGAGCCTGCTGTACGGTGTCACCGGCTCCGGCAAAACCTCCGTGTATATCCGCCTGATCCGCAAGTGCCTGGACCTGGGCAAAAGTGCCCTGCTTCTGGTGCCGGAGATTGCCCTGACCCCCCAGCTTCTGGGGCTTCTGGCGGCATATTTTGGGGATCAGGTGGCGGTGCTCCACAGCAGTCTGGCTGCCACGGAGCGCTATGACCAATGGAAACGGGTCCGGTCCGGTGAGGCCCGGGTGGTGGTGGGTACCCGCAGCGCGGTATTTGCCCCCTGTCCGGCATTGGGCCTGGTGATCCTGGACGAGGAACAGGAGCATTCCTATAAATCTGAAAATTCACCCCGGTATTCGGCCAAGGAAGTGGCCATCTGGCGTGGTGCCCGGGAAAAAGCCCTGGTGCTTTTCGGCTCGGCGACCCCCTCGGTGGAGACCATGTACCACGCCAAACGGGGAGACTATATTTGCTATACCCTGAAAAACCGATACAATGGCCGTGCCCTCCCGGGGGTCCGGATCGTGGATATGCGGGAGCAGCTCAAGGAAGGCAACGATTCGGCCTACAGCTTTGAACTGATGGATGCCATCCGGGAAACTGCCGAAGCGGGAAAGCAGACCATTCTGCTGCTGAACCGCCGGGGCGCGTCCCGGGCTCTTGTCTGCGTGGACTGCCGGGAAGCCCCGGAGTGTCCCCGGTGCAGCGCCCGGCTGACCTACCACAGTGTCAACCACCGGCTCATGTGTCATTACTGCGGCTTCTCCCAGCCGGTGCCCAAGCGGTGCCCCCATTGCGACGGTCCTCTGAAGGAGGTGGGCGTGGGCACCCAGAAGGCCCAGGAGGAGCTGAATTCCCTGGCTCCGGAGCTGGAAGTGGCCCGGATGGACGCGGACACCGTGTCCGCCGCCAATCCCCACGAAAAGATCCTGGACCGGTTCCGGCAGGAAAAGATCCCGGTGCTGCTGGGTACCCAGATGGTGGCCAAGGGCCTGGATATGCCGGATGTGACTCTGGTGGGCGTTCTGGACGCGGACCTGAGCCTGTATACCGACAGTTTCCGGGCTGCGGAAACCACTTTCAATATGCTCACCCAGGTGGTGGGCCGGGCCGGACGGGGCGATAATCCCGGCCGTGCCGTGATTCAAACCATGGTGCCGGAGCATCAGGTCATCAACCTGGCGGCCCGGCAGGATTACGAGGGCTTTTACGAGCTGGAATCCAATCTGCGGCGGATCCAGCGGGTGCCCCCCTTCGGGGACCTGGCCCAGATCACTGTTACCGGCGAAGAGGAAGGCCGGGTTCTCCGGGGTGCCGCCAAGCTCCGGGACAGCCTGAACGGCTGCCTCCGTCAGCCGGGATTTGCCGCGGAGGAATGTACGGTCCTGGGGCCTGCCCCCTGTCCCGTACCGAAGATCAACTACAATTTCCGTTACCGCCTGACTCTGCGGTGCCGCATGACCAAAAACCTGCGGCTGCTTTTAAGTCATCTGCTCCGGGAGTTCGCCAAGGATCCCCAGAACCGGGGCATCTCCGCCTTTGTTGACGTGAACGGATTCGATTAGAAAGAAGGATTGCAACATGGGACTGCGTAAGATTTTGACCGATAAGGAGCCCGCGCTCCATAAGACCTGCCGGGAGGTCACCAATTTTGATGCCCGGCTCCACAAGCTCCTGGACGATATGCGGGAGACCCTGATTGATTCCAACGGTGTTGGCCTGGCTGCTCCCCAGGTGGGCATTCTGCGCCGGGTGGTGCTGGTGGACACCGGGGAAGAGATCCTGGAGCTGGTGAATCCCAGCCTGCTGGAAACCGACGGCGAACAGATCGGTGCTGAGGGCTGCCTCAGCGTTCCCGGCAAGTACGGCCTGGTGAAGCGGCCCATGTATGCCAAGGTCCGGGCCCAGGACCGCTACGGCGAATGGTACGAGGCCGAGGGTGAGGAACTGATCGCCCGGTGCTTCTGCCATGAGCTGGACCACCTGGACGGCATTCTGTACACCGAGATCATGGAGCGGTTCCTCACCGAAGAGGAGCTGGCCTACGACGAGGAAGACTGATATCCGATCCCCGGGATCATGATAGCTGGAGGAATAGCGTGAGAGTAGTTTTTATGGGTACGCCGGACATTGCGGCGACTTGTCTGCATAAGATTCTGGAAGACGGCTTTGATGTGGTGGGCGTTTACACCCAGCCGGACCGGCCCAAGGGCCGGGGCATGAAGCTGGTGGCCTCCCCGGTGAAGGAGCTGGCTCTGAAGCACGGGCTTCCCGTGTTCCAGCCCGAGAATTTCCGTGCCGATGAAACCGTGGAACAGTTGCGGGCTCTGAAGCCCGATGTGGTGGCGGTGGTGGCCTATGGCCGGATCCTGCCCCAGCGGGTGCTGGATATTCCGCCCAAGGGCTGTATCAATATCCATGCCAGTGTTCTGCCCAGCTACCGGGGCTCCGCGCCCTACCAGTGGGCTGTCCTGGACGGCCTGAAGGAGACCGGCGTCACCGCCATGTACCTGTGCCGGGAAATGGATGCCGGCGACATCATCGACGTTTCCAAGACCCCCATCGGGGAAAACGAAACCGCCGGCGAGCTGCTGGACCGGCTGGCGGTGCTGGGCGCCCAGCTTCTCAGCAAGACTCTGAACCGCATGACCCAGGGCGATGTGCCCCGGACTCCCCAGGACGGGGAGAAGGCCACCTATGCCCCCATGCTGGACAAGACCATGTGTCCCATCGACTGGACCAAAACGGCCCGCCAGGTTCACGACCACGTCCGGGGTCTGCACCCCTGGCCTGTGGCTACTGCCGTCATTGGCGGCACCAAATTCAAAATCCACAGCACCGTTGTGGCGGACTGGAGCGGCAGCGCGCAGCCCGGCACCGTGCTGGAGCTGACCAAAACCGGCCTGCGGGTGGCCTGCGGCGAAGGTGCCGTGGAGATCCGTTCGCTCCAGGCCGAGGGCGGCAAGCGGATGAATGCCCCCGACTATTTCCGGGGCCACCCCCTGGAGCTCTGATATGGGAGCCCGGGAAACTGCCCTCAACGCCCTGATCGCCTGCCGCAAAAGCGGTGCCTGGTCCAACGGCGTTTTGAAGGATTATATCGTCCGGGACCGGCTGGACAGCCGGGACGCGGGCCTGGCGGCACGGCTGTGCTACGGTGTGCTGCAGAACCGGATGAAGCTGGATTTCTGGCTGAAGCAATTGCTCACCGGAAAGCTCCGGGACCTGCATCCGGTGATCCATGATATTCTGCATCTGGGGCTGTACCAGCTTTATGAGCTGGATAAGATCCCGGATTCCGCCGCGGTGAATGAATCCGTGGAGCTGGCGAAGAAATACTGCCGGAAGCAGCGCTTCGCCCCCGGCCTGGTCAACGCGGTGCTCCGTGCCGCGGTGCGAAACGCCGGGACTTTGAAGCAGCCCAAATCCCTGGAGGACCGGTACAGCCATCCCGCTGAGCTGATCCGCCTGCTGCGCGGCTATGTGGGAAATGACCGCCTGGAGCCCATGCTGGCAGCCAACAACGCCGCCCCGGACACGGTGATCCAGGTGAACACCCTGAAAACCACCGCGGAAGCGCTCCGTCAGGAACTGGAGGCTTCCGGCATTACCGTCACGGCCCACGGCTGGATGGAAAACTGTTTGGTGATCAGCGGCACCGGCGATCTGGAAAAGCTGCCCGCCTTCCGGGAGGGCCGGTTCTATGTCCAGGATGCCGCCGCCAAGCTCAGCGTCCTGTGCGCCCAGATCCCCCGGGAAAGCCGGGTGCTGGATTGCTGCGCCGCCCCCGGCGGCAAGAGCTTCGCCGCCGCCATTTCTATGGCGGGCACGGGCAGCGTTCAGTCCTGCGATGTCCATGAGCACAAGATCCGCCTGATCCAAAGCGGCGCCGCCCGACTGGGGCTGACCAATATCACCGCCCAGGTCCGGGACGCGTCCGCGCCCAACAGCCAATGGGTGGGCCGGATGGACGCGGTGATTGCCGACGTGCCCTGCTCCGGTCTGGGCATCATCCGGAAAAAGCCGGATATTCGCTATAAAAATCTTGCCGAAATGCGGGACTTGCCTGCGTTACAGCTAAAAATACTGCAAAATCAGGCGGAATATGTGCGGCCCGGCGGGGTCCTGCTCTATTCCACCTGCACCCTGGTCCGGGCCGAAAACGAGGGCGTGGTAGAAGCGTTCCTGGCATCCCGGCCGGACTACGCATTGGAACCCCTGCCCCTGCCGCCGGTTTTCCCGAAGAATTACTCCGGGATGCTGGCCCTGGTGCCGGGAGAATTCGACACTGACGGCTTCTTCATCTGCCGTCTGCGGAGGAAGGTATGAACGAACACCTGAAAGCCAAGACCCTGCCGGAGCTGCTGGCCCTGTTCAAGGAAATGGGCCAGCCTGGTTTCCGGGCCAAGCAGGTCTATACCTGGCTCCACAAGGGCGTCCGGTCCTATGAGGAGATGACCAATCTGCCCAAATCCCTGCGGGATACCCTGGCGGAGCGGTATCCCATTCAGGCACCGGAGGTAGTCCGCCGCCAGGAATCCGCCAGGGACGGCACCATCAAGTACCTGTGGCGGCTGGCCGACGGCAACTGCGTGGAAACGGTGCTCATGCGCTACCACTATGGCAATACCGTGTGCATCTCCACGGAGGTGGGCTGCGCCATGGGCTGTGCCTTCTGTGCCTCCACCATCGGCGGCCTGGTCCGCCGCCTGGAGCCTCAGGAGATGCTGGACCAGGTTCTTTTCACCCAGGTGGATTCCGGCCTGCCGGTGTCCCACATCGTCCTCATGGGCATCGGAGAGCCCCTGGACAACTTTGATAATGTAATGCGCTTCCTGGAGCTGGTGAACAGCCCCGAGGGCATGAACATTTCCATGCGGCACATCAGCCTGAGCACCTGCGGCCTGGTGCCGAAAATCGACGAGCTGGCCAAGCGGAAGCTGCAAATCTCCCTGGCCATCTCCCTCCACGGGCCCAATGATGAGATCCGGAACAAGATCATGCCGGTGAACAGGGCCTATCCCATTGACGTGCTGCTGGCGGCCTGCCGCCGGTATTACGAAGCAACCTCCCGGCGGCTCCATTTTGAGTACGCCATGATCGACGGGGTCAACGACCGGGAACAGGATGCCCAGGAATTGCTGGGGCGGTTCAAGGGCCTGGGGGCCCATGTGAATCTGATCCCCCTGAATCATGTGGAGGAAAGCCCCCTGAAGCCCTCCAGCCGGGCGGCGGTGGCCCGGTTCCAGAAGATCCTGGAAGACGGCGGTGTCACCGCCACGGTGCGCCGGACCCTGGGCGGAGACATCGATGCCTCCTGCGGACAGCTCAGGAGAAAGTACACCAAGGAACAACAGTAATCGAAAGGAGCGTGACGCCATATGCAATGCTGGGGATTGACGGATCCCGGATGTGTCCGGACCCAGAACCAGGACGCTTTCCACATGGAGGCCTTGGACCGGAATACGGTTCTGGGTGTCGTGTGTGACGGCATGGGCGGTGCGAAATCCGGCAATGTGGCTTCGACCCTTGCCATCGACGTGTTTGTACAGGAGGTCAAGCGAAGCTGGAATCCCGCTATGGATTGGGAAGCGGCGGACCAGATGCTCCGCAGTGCCGTAAAGCTGGCCAATTTTACGGTTTATGACCAGGCTATGCAGTTTGAGGAATTCACGGGCATGGGAACCACCCTGGTGGCTGCCTTGGTTCGGGGACGGGAAGTGACCGTCGTCAATGTGGGCGACAGCCGGGCCTATGTCTGCGACCGGGGCGGTATCAAGCGGCTCACCGTGGACCACAGCCTGGTCCAGATGATGGTGGAGCGGGGAGAGCTGACCCCCGAAATGGCCAGACATTACCCGGGCAAGAATCTGATCACCCGGGCCATCGGCACGGAGCCGGTGGTGGATTGCGACCTGTTCCACCACAAGGTGGACCGGGGAGACTGCCTGCTGCTGTGCAGCGACGGACTCAGCAATATGATGGACGACCAGGAGATCCTCTTCGAGGTGGTCCATGGGTTCAACAAGCAGCAGTGCTGCCAGCGGCTGCTGGAGATCGCCCAAAATCGGGGCGGACCGGATAACATTACCAGTGTTTTGATCGCGGTCTAGTCCGGCCCGGAAAGGAGTTTCAGTTATGGATCAAGATAAATACATAGGCCGCCTGCTGGACAACCGGTACGAAATTCAGGAAGTCATCGGTGTCGGCGGCATGGCCGTTGTTTATAAAGCCCGGTGCCACAGGCTCAACCGCCTGGTGGCCATTAAGATTCTCAAGGATGAGCATGCCCAGGACGAAGAGTTCCGCCGCCGGTTCCACGCGGAGAGCCAGGCCGTTGCCATGCTCAGCCATCCCAACATCGTTTCCATTTACGACGTGTCCAGCACCGGCGATGCCAATTACATCGTCATGGAGCTGATCGACGGCATTTCTCTGAAGCAGTATATGGAGAAGAAGGGCGTCCTCAATTGGAAGGAGACCCTCCACTTCGCCATCCAGATCGCCAAGGCCCTGGAACACGCCCACAGCCGGGGCATCGTCCACCGGGACATTAAGCCCCATAATGTGATGGTCCTGAAGAACGGCAGCGTGAAGGTGGCTGACTTCGGCATCGCCCGGGTCATGACCAAGAGCAACACCCTGACCAAGGAAGCCCTGGGCAGCGTCCACTACATTTCCCCGGAGCAGGCCAAGGGCGGCCGGGTGGACAGCCGCAGCGACCTGTATTCCCTGGGCGTGGTCATGTACGAGATGATCACCGGACGGCCTCCCTATGACGGGGAATCTCCGGTGTCCGTGGCCATCCAGCATATCAACGGCGGCGCCAAAATGCCCTCTACGCTGAATCCCCATATTCCCGGCGGCTTGGAGCAGATCATTATGAAGGCCATGGCCCATGAGCCCTCCGGCCGGTATGACAACGCCACCACCATGCTGTATGACATGGATGAGTTCCGCAAGGATCCCACCATGCTTTTCGATTACAACGCTTCTGCCCTGGATGATGTGACCCGGATCCAGCCCACCCCTCTGGTGGTGACCAATCCCGGCCATCAGGTCCAGAAAACCACTGCCGAACGTGTGGTGGGCAAGACCGAAAACCGCACCGGCAGCCGCAATCCCGGCACCCGTGCCCCCAGCCGCTCCACGGAGCGCGCTGCCAGCCGGAGCCAGGCCCAGGAACGCAGCCAATCCTCTGCCCGGCGCCGCCGGGAGGAAGAGGAGCAGCGCAACCGGGTGACCACCATCGCGGTGATCGCCTGCTCCCTGGTGGCGATCCTGGCCATCGGCATTTTCCTGTGGGTCTTCCTGAACGGCGATTTCTTCGCCCCGCGGCCCGATGACCTGTTCGAGGTGCCTTACCTGATCGGCGAGGATTATGATTCTCTGGACAAAAACGGTTACCGGGGCTTGCAGATCGTCCTTCAGGCCCGGGAGAAAAGTGACGAGTTCGAGGAAGGAAAAATCATGTCCCAGCATATCGAGGCCGGAACCATGGTGGTGGAAGGCACCAAGATCATGGTGGTGGTAAGCCTGGGACCGGAAAAGCTCATGGATGAGGACCTGGTGGGCCTGGAGCTGCAGAACGCCAAAAACTGGCTCATAGGCCAGGGGGTCCCGGAGAACCTGATCCTGACCCGGGAGGAATACAGCTCCGACCAGATGAAGGGCAAGGTCATCCGCACGGATCCCGCCTACGGCGAGGAGATCGTGGAGGGCAAGACCGTCACCATCTGGGTGGGCCTGGGCCGGGAGATCATCACCGCCCGGATGCCCAATGTGGTGGGCAAGCTCTATGAGGATGCCCTGAAGGAACTGAACGCCGCGGGCTTCATGGACGTGACCCCGGAGGAAGTGGAAAGCAACGAGCCCGCGGGCACGGTGCTGGAGCAGTCCCATGAGAAATATATGAGCACCGACGTGACCACCCCCATCATCCTGACCGTCAGCAAGGGCCCGGCCCAGAAGGTCATGCCCAATGTGGTGGGCAAGCTTTACGCCGACGCGGAAAAGCAGCTGCGGGATATGGGCTTCCTGGATGTGTATTCCACGGAGGTGGAGAGCAACGTGCCCGCGGGCACCGTGCTGGAGCAGTCCGTGGAGGACGGCACCATGATCGAGATCACCGCCCCCATTGAACTGAAGGTCAGCAAGGGCCCCAAGATGGTGAAAATGCCGGACCTGCTGGATATGACCTTCGCCGAGGCGGAAAAGCTTCTGCTGGACCTGGGCTTTACCGTGGTGAACCGGGTGGATGTGGAAGATGACGCCGCACCGGAGACGGTCATCGGTCAGTCCGTGGAAAAGGATACGGAGGTCCCCGTGACCACGGTCATCGAGCTGACGGTGAGCAGGGGCCCCGCCCTGCCGGAGCTGACGATCAAGGAGGTCACCATCGATCTGAGCCGTCTGTTTGTGGATGAAATGGGCAATCCCCTGACAGCCCCCGTGACACCCTACCGCTTTGAACTGCGGGATGGGGACGGCGAGGTCGTGATCGTTTTGGATGCCTGCGACCAGATCACCTTCCCCCTGGAGCTGGAGGGCTTCGGCCTGCAGACCTACGAGATCTATGTGGATGAAATTTTCTACGATTATTTGACGGTGGATTTCAGAACCAATGAATGAACGAAAAACCGGACGAATCGTCCGATCGATCAGCGGCTTTTATGACGTGCGGACCCCGGAGGGCACGGTTTCCTGCCGTGCCCGGGGAATCCTGCGCCGGGGGGGCCAATCCCCCCTGACCGGCGACCTGGTGGAGATCACCGTGGAGCGGGGCAAGGGCATGGTGGAGCGGATCCTGCCCCGGAAGAATTCCTTTGTCCGGCCTGCCGTGGCCAATATGGATGCCCTGGTGGTCTTTGCCGCCAATGTGAATCCGGTGACGGAGCCCTTCCTCATTGACCGGGTGGCGGCCATTGCCGGCGACCAGGAGGTGGAGGTGATCCTCTGCGTCAATAAATGCGACCTGGACCCGGCTGTGGATCTGGTTCGTATTTATACCCACGCGGGGTTCCGGTGCGTCCAGGCCAGCGCGGAGACAGGGGAGGGCGTGGAAGCCCTCCGGGACCTGATCCGGGGCAAGCTGGCGGCCTTCACAGGCAACTCCGGCGTGGGCAAGAGCAGCATCCTGAACCGGCTGTGCCCGGAACTGGCCCTGCCCACGGGGGAGGTATCCGAGAAGCTGGGCCGGGGCCGGCATACCACCCGCCATGTGGAGCTGTACAGCCTGGGGGAGGAGACCTATGTGGCGGATACGCCGGGCTTTTCCTCCTTCGATACGGACCAGATGGAGGTCCTGCTGAAGGAAAATCTTCAGTATGCCTTCCCGGATTTTGGGAAGTACCTGGGCCGGTGCCAGTTCCACGACTGCTCCCACCGCCGGGAGCCGGGCTGCGCGGTCCGTGCCGCCCTGGAGTCCGGGGATATCGAGCCCACCCGCTACGACTCCTACCTGCGGCTCTATGAAAAAGCCGCGCAAATCAAGGAATGGGAGCTTCGCTGACAAAGAACCTGTCATTGCGAACCAGCCCGCAGGCTGGTGTGGCAATCCCGTAAATTAATGGGAAAATGCACGATTTTTAACAATAAATGTATGAAAATCCACGGGATTCCCACGCCAGTGTGAGCACTGGCTCGGAATGACGTGGTTTTTCAACAGTCTGCGCACCGCCGGATTCCGGCGGTGCATTTTTCGGTTTTGTATTGAAAAATGGGAAGAATTGCCTTATAATAAACACAAGAAAACACACGGCGAACCAAATTATGCGAGAGGGGATCTTACTTATGAAAGCGAATTTCGGCACACTTCCCAGCGGACAGGAGACAAGCGTATACACCATCACCGGCGGCGGCCTGACAGCCCAGGTCACGGACTACGGTGCCGCCCTGGTGCGGCTGTGGGTCCCGGACCGGGAGGGCAATCTGGCGGACGTGGTCCTGGGCTATGACGACTGCAACGGCTACCGCACCGGCGACGCCTTCCTGGGTGCCACCGTGGGCCGCAACGCCAACCGGGTCAAGGGCGCGTCCTTCGTCATGGGCGATACCCGGGTCCGAATCCATCCCAATGAAGGCGAAAACAACCTCCACAGCGGTCCCGATGTGTTCCACCGCCGGCTGTGGAAGGCGGAGCGGGTGAAGGAGAACTCCGTTACCTTCTATCTTCTGAGCCCCCAGGGGGACCAAGGCTTCCCCGGCAAGGCGGATATCCGGGTGACCTATACGCTGGATGCCCCCATGACCCTGACGGTTACCTACGATGCCGTGGCGGACCAGGATACGGTGTTCAACATGACCAACCACAGCTATTTCAACCTGGCGGGCCATGAGCGGACGGACAAGGCCCTGGATCAGGAGCTGATCATTCCCGGACGGTATTTCAACCCCGACGACGTGGAGAATATCCCCACCGGCGAGGTCCGCCCTGTGACGGACAGCCCCATGGACTTCCGGACCCCCAAGGCCATTGGCCGGGACATCGAAGCGGCTTACGAGCCCCTCCACTTCCAGGAGGGCTACGACCATAATTTCGAAGTCCTGGGTGCCCCCTGTGCCATTCTGACGGACCCGGTGTCCGGCCGTTCCCTGGGCATTTCCACGGACTGCCCCGGCATCCAGGTCTATGCCGGCAATTTCCTCAATGAACAGGGCAAGGACGGGGTGCATTATGGCCGCCGCAGCGGCATCGCCCTGGAGACCCAATTCTGCCCCGATTCCGTCCACCACAGCGAATGGCCCCAGCCCTTCGTCAAGGCCGGACAGAAATACCACAGCGAAACGGTCTACCGCTTCGCCAACGTAAAGTAAATCATCGTAAGGGAGGGGCTTGCCCCTCCCTTGCGCCGCAGGCGCAGATACCTTCCCCTTTGGGGAAGGTTTTTTCTCCTTTGAGGCGTTTGAGGCGCTTGAGGCGTTTGTTTTTCCATACCAGGAAAAAAACAGGGCGATATTTCGCCCACGCCTGCTCGATGAATTGTAGTTTATATCAGCACCGCACCCCTTGCCCCCCGCATTTATGAGGGGGGTGGCCCGAAGGGCCGGGGGGAGAAAAAAGAACTCCCCCAGTCAAAAATCGGTTCCGAAGAGCCGATTTTTGCCAGCCCCCTCTTGAA
>JAFVWL010000110.1 GCA_017501695.1 Oscillospiraceae bacterium | reverse complement strand
TCCGAAACCTTGCAGTACGGTCAGGGTGAGAAACGGATGGCAGCAATGAACACCCAGACCGACAATTTATCCCGGGATGAAGAGCGGATGAAGCGCACCGCAGGCCGGAACACCGCCGTGACCAACACGGTGATTCTGATTTTTGACCTTGCCATGCTGTTCCTGTCTGCCGAGCTTGTCGGATTCGAGGGTTGTCTGATTGTCACCTTGGCTCTCATGAGTTCCTTCGGTCCGGTGGTGGCGCTGGCTGCTCTGGGCAGCACGCTCCAGAACACCTTTGCCGCAGGCAACCGGGTGCTGGATATTCTGGATGAAAGCCCGGTGGTGGAAGAAATCACCGGCAGGGAAGCGGTACAATTCCACGGTGCTGCCGCAGAGAATGTGACCTTCGCTTACGGCGAGGAAACTATTCTGGACAACTTCTCTGTGACGGTCCCAGAGAATCAGATCATCGGCATCAACGGCCGCTCTGGCAGCGGCAAGTCCACCTTACTCAAACTATTCATGCGGTTCTGGGCTGTAGCACAGGGAGAAGTCAAAATCTCTAACAGAAATGTGGATGCCATTAACACATCCAATCTTCGTGATATGGAAAGCTTTGTGACTCAGGAGACCCACCTGTTCCACGATTCTATCCGCAATAACCTGCGGATCGCCAAGCTGGATGCCACCGACGACGAGATCATCGCAGCCTGCAAGAAGGCTTCCGTCCATGAGTTCATCATGAGTCTTCCCAAAGGCTACGACACAGAGGTCGGCGAACTGGGCGACACACTCTCCGGCGGGGAGCGGCAGCGGCTGGGATTGGCAAGGGCCTTCCTTCACGATGCTCCCTTCATGCTGCTGGATGAACCCACATCCAACTTAGACAGCTTAAACGAAGCGGTGATTTTGAAGTCACTCCACCAAGAACGAAACGGCAAAACTGTGGTACTGGTATCTCACCGGAAGTCCACCATGGGCATTGCGGACACTGTCTACTCTGTTGAACACGGGAGAATGAGCTGATGGATGTAAAAACCAAGCGGGAACGGGAAAAGGAAACCGTTTCCCTGATGATCCGTCTGTACTGCCGCAAAAAACACGGCGGCAAAGATCTTTGTCCCGACTGTGCCGCGCTGGATGCCTATGCAAGACAGCGCTCAGACAAATGCCCCTTCATGGAGACAAAAACCTTCTGTTCCAACTGCAAGGTGCATTGCTACAAGAAAGACATGCGTGAAAAAATCCGGGAAGTCATGCGTTTCTCTGGTCCCCGGATGATCTTCCATCATCCTGTTATGGCAATCCGTCATGTCATCGAATCCAAGAAAGAAAAAAGACGAATGGAGAAAAACAATGAAGATTAAGAAATTACTTTGGATCTGTCTTGGCTGCATCGGTGTGGGACTTGGTGCTGTTGGCGCAGTTGTCCCCATGCTTCCTGCCTTTCCTTTCCTGCTGCTGGCAGCCTTTAGCTTTGCCCGGTCTTCCGAAAAGCTGCACACCTGGTTCATTAATACCAAGCTCTATCAGGATAATCTGGCAGACTATGTGGCTGGCAAGGGCATGACCGTTAAAACCAAGGTCCGCATAATGATCACCGTGACCCTGCTTATGAGCATCGGCTTCATTATGATGGGTCTGAAGGGCATCGTCACCGGATGCATCGTTCTGGGCTGCGTTTGGGCCTTCCACATCATCTATTTCATTTGGGGCGTGAAGACCATTCCCGCAACCAAGGAGCCTGTTGCAATATGAAGAAACTTTTGAACATCGCATTGCTGATCAGCTTCCTTGTTACGATTATGGTCCCGCTGACCGGTGTACATATCCACAAGCTGGCATCTGTGGTCTTTCTGCTGCTGAGTATCATCCATACCATTTCTTACAGAAAGAAGCTGGGAACAAAGCGCTGGCTGTTACTGGGGTTGATCGTCATTTCGTTTGCTACCGGTCTCTTCGGCATGATCCTGGATCAGTTCCCCATTATTCTGATTCTCCATCGCTGCATCTCCATCGCCTTGGTATTCTTCTTGGCGATCCATATATTTGTATTTCATAAGAAGCTTTCATGAATACAGTATAGAGGCCGGGATATACCACTTCGAACCCACTTTCGGTAAAACGAAAGTGGGTACTTTTTGACTGCCGGGTTGTGGACAGAATTCCCTTTGCGATATCCCTCCAACGGGCAGAAGGAATGAAGTAGGGTTCTTCCGTATCCAGCAGTTCTCCGGAGATGGGAACACCGTTCTTTTCCATCCACATACACACTCTGGACACATGCAGTACACGTAATCGGGACTTTCCTCTGCTGGCAACAGATCCCTGCCCTTCCGGAGGACGGCAACCACCTCGTCCTTGCCTTTGACCACATAGCCATTCTTGGTCAAAGGACGGAACACATAGGACATGGCGATCATATCCCCGGTGTTTTCCGTGTCCAGGAACTTCAGGCAGTCCTCATAGGTCATAATGTTTAACCTGATCAGGTCGAGTTGATTCTTGTGAAGCTTCATTTGTACCTCCTCTAGCAGGTATCTAAGTCAAAAAAGGTCATCAGCGAATTTGGGCGCAGTTCCCCTATACCGAAAAAGTTCAAACTTTCCGGTTCCCCTATATCTATACTACTGCAGTCATAAATACAATTCCTACTATTCTTACAGTTCCTACCATGAGAAAACCCCTCCTGTTTTCAGGAGGGGTTTTGTCATAATGATTCGTGTAGGAATCGAAAGGCCGGCCGAGCGAAGCGAGGTAAGAAAGTGTTCAGTGAGCACTTTTTTAGGCCGTGGGAGATTCCCTTCCCTTTCGGACCGGCCCAACAGGGCCACGGACGAAAGGGAAGATTTTTTCTGTATTCCCCTGCATTGCACGGGGATTTTTTCATTATGGGCTATTTTGTTTTGGTTTTGGCACAAAACGCTTACTTTTTTACCATTTTCTCCCCATTTTTCCCAAGGTGTTTACTTTTTATTCACAATTTGCTAAGATGGTGCTAGAAGAGCGGGCGGATACCCGTAAGAAAAAAGGAGGAAATTCAATGGCTAAAAAAACCGAAAACGGCCTGACCTGGGGTCATAAGATCGGCTACGGTCTTGGCGATGCCGGCGGCTGTATGACCTTCGCGCTGATGGGCAGTCATTTTACCATGTATTGCACCGATGCCCTGAAGATGGATACCACCCTGATGTTCTGGCTGCTGCTGATTTGGAACGTCTGGGACTTTATCAATGACCCCATGATGGGTGCCCTCATGGACCAGGCTTTTGCCCGGAACCGGAACCCCAAGGGTAAGTTCCGCCCCTGGCTGCTGCGGTCCGCACCGCTGGTCTGCGTGACCTTCATCGCCCTGTGGTCCGTGCCCCAGTTCTTCGACGGCGTGGCTCTGGTGGCTTGCCTGTTCGCTCTGAAGCTGCTGTACGAAGGCTCCTATACCATGTTCAACATCCCCATGGGTTCTCTGCTGTCCGCCATGGCCAATAACGATGCCGAGCGTGCCTCTCTGTCCTCTGCCCGTGGCATCGGCTCCGCCGTGGGCAATATGATCCCCGCCATGCTTATGCCCGTTCTGATCGATTCTTTCGGCAAGACCAACCCCACCGGCTATGCCATCGGTGCCATTGCCTGTGCCGGTGTCGGCCTGGTTATGTGCCTGATGCACTACAAGATGACGGAAGAGCGGAATATTGTGGAAACCACCGCCGAGCAGGCCGACAACATCAAGATGACCGACATTCTCAATGTATTCAAGGTCAACCGCCCCTTCCAGGCCCTGTGCATCCATGGTCTCTTCATCTGCCTGATGCAGTACACCGGCAACACCCTGTCCAACTATATGTACTCCGAGGTCCTGGGTGATCTGAAAATCGCTACTTACGCCACCGTGGCTTCCGCCCCCTTCATGGTCCTGATCTTCGCCTTCGGCTCCAAGCTGGCCAAGAAATTCGGCCTGGAGAACATGATCCGCACCTGCCTGCTGATCAGCTCCGTCATGTACATCTCCCTGTTCGGCCTTCATGCCATCATGCCCGTCAATCCCTGGGTCCATGTGATCTGGAGCGGTGTGGCTATGGGCCTGGCCAGCATCTCCATCTATATGCAGTGGGGTCTGGTGGGCGAAGCCATCGACTACAACGAGATGATCACCGGCAAGCGTACCGAGGGTTCCATCTACGGCACCTTCAACCTGGCCCGCCGTGTTGGCCAGGCTCTGGGTAACTCCTCCGCCGTGCTGATGCTGGGCTGGGTTGGCTACAATGCCAATCTGGAGGTCCAGACCGACTTCACCATCTTCGGCATCAAGGCCCTGTGCGTCCTGCTGCCCGGTATCTTCGTCCTGGGCTCCTGGGCTGCCTTCCAGTTCCTGTGGAACATGAGCCCCGAGACCCGTGCCAAGATCGCGGAATTTAAGGTCTCCGTCACCGGCAAGAAGTAAGACCGTTTTTTGGGCGGCACGGCTCTGCTGTGCCGCCTTTTCCAGAAAGGAAGCATTCTATGGACTATATTGTAAATACCCCCTGCGGACCGGTCCAGGGCGGACCCGGTCGGGCAAACGGCACCGCCGCCTTCAAGGGCATCCGTTACGCCACCGCCCGCCGGTGGGAGTATCCCACCCAGGTCAACGCCTGGGAAGGCACCTATGATGCCACGGCCTACGGCGCCTGCTCCTACCAGCCCCGGTCCTTCTACAACGAGGAGGAGAATCTGAAGAAGATCTTCTACTACAACGAGTTCCGCAAGGGCGAGCACTACGATTACAGCGAGGATTGCCTGTTCCTCAATATCTTCACACCGGACCCGGTACCTGTGGACCAAAAGCTTCCGGTGCTGGTGTACATCCACGGCGGCGGCTTCACCGGCGGCTGCGGCCATGAAAAGCATTTCGACGGCCCCGTCTGGCCCACCAAGGGCATCATCGGCGTGACCATCAACTACCGTCTGGGCCCCATGGGCTTTGTCTGCCTGCCCCAGCTTCAGGATGAGGCGGGACATACGGGCAACTACGGCCTGTACGACCAGCTCACCGCCATTAAGTGGGTGAAGGACAACATCGCGTCCTTCGGCGGTGACCCGGAGAATATCACCATTATGGGTCAGAGCGCCGGTGCTGCCAGCGTCCAGCTCCTGTGCCAGAGTCCCCTGGCCCGGGGCCTGTTCCAGAAGGCCGTTATGTCCAGCGGCTGCGGCCTGGGCGGAATGCTTTCCGGCAAGGCGGAGGCCAACGCCGCCTTCTGGCAGGAGGTCATGTCCCGCTGCGGCTGCACCACATTGGAGGAATTCCGGGCCCTGCCTCCGGAACAGCTCTTCCAGGCCTGGCAGACCTGGAAAAAGGACATCAAGGGCGGCGGTGCCGCCGTATTCCCGGTGCCCGACGGCCATTTCATCGTTCCCGGTGCGGAGCCTGCGGATATCCCCTATATGGCCGGCTCCACCAGCCATGACATGGCCCCGCCGGTGCTCCAGGCCATGACCAAAAAGTGGATCTCCGCCCGGAACAAGGCCAGCTATACCTGGTATTTCGACCGGATGCTCCCCGGCGACAACTGCGGTGCCTGGCATTCCAGCGACCTGTGGTACTGGTTCGGCACCCTGGACAACTGCTGGCGGCCCATGGAGCAGAAGGACCGGGAGCTCAGCGACCAGATGATCACCTATCTGTGCAATTTCGCCCGCAGCGGCAACCCCAACAAAATCGGCCAGGTGCCCACCTGGATCGCCTCCGGCCAGGGCCAGAACCAGGTTCTGATCCTGGGCGAGAAGCCCACGGGCATGGGCAAGCCCAGTATGCCCGGCCTGATCTGGACCATGCTTACCAACCCCGCCGTGGGAGAATAACCGCATAAAAATAACACGCCGTAACGGAGGATCCGATCCCCGGTTACGGCGTGTTTTGTTTGTTACCGAAGCCAGACGATGTTGGTATCGGTCATAAAGTTGCTCAGGCTGTAGCACACCAGGATATCGGTGAAGCCTTCCTCCGCGCAGAGCTGGGACAGGGCCGTGCGGTAGTACCGCAGGTCCACCAGCACTACTTCCTCGTAGGACTCCGCCAGGAAGCCGCCCAGACAGTTGGAATAGGAATCCCGGACCACCAGCAGCTTGCCCTTTCCGGCGTTGTTGGGGTTGTGGATGCGGACCAGGGAGTGGTTGCCGTCCAGGTAGACGGTGTACTTGTCCACTTCCTCCAGACGGCTGCGGTAGAAGATACCCTCATGGACACCCTCCGTTTCCTTGTTGGTCACGGTGATGCCCTGGCTTCCGGTCCACAGCTCCAGATCCTCCCCGGGGATCAGCCACAGGGCTGCCCGGGAATGGGTGGAGCCCCGGAAATCCGGGACGGTCTCCACGGTAAAATCGGCCCAGTTCCGGAATTCCCGGCCCAGGGAGCGCATATAAGCCTCGTAGGCATTGTAGGCACCCCGGCTGGTCCAATGGTGGTCCGTGCGGTAATAGAGATTGGGATCATCAAATTCCGCCGTCAGGTTCAGAGGCCTTACCCTCTCCCCTGCCAGGCCGTAGACCGTCTCAATAATGGCCGGGTCCGTATAGGGATCAGCGGGACCGGCAATCTGCTCCCGGCTGGCCCAGCCCGCCGAGGGCACCAGGAGAAAATCCACTTTTTGTCCGATTTTTTCGGCAAAGGCATTGATTTTGCTCATGTTTTTATCCACATTTTCCTGATTCCAGGCAACGGGTCTTTCCACCAGCCGGCCATCCCAGGTCACCAGGATGTCATCGGCGGTCTGGCGGCCTGTGAGCAGCTCCACATAGGCATTGAGGCCCACGAAGAAATCCCGGCCAGGGATATGGTCGGCCATATAGGTTTCCACATCGCTGCCGAACTCACCGGAGGCCACCCGGTCCCAGGTCAGCTCCGGCACTTCCGCCAGATACCGCTTCTCCGTCTGGGAAAAATCCACCTTGGGAAGCAGCAGGTAGCCCAGGCACATGAGGCCCAGGAAGCCGCAGAAGGCCCCGGTGAGGATGTAATCTTGCAGTTTCGGTTTCACAGGGCACCTCCTCAGAATTTGAAATAGATGAAGGGATTGTAGCTCTGGCTTGCCAGGGCCGCCACGCACAGCGCCATAAGCACTGCTGCCAGGGCCACACTACCCCACCGGACAGCGCCGCTGTCCTTCCGGGGTTCCAGGAAGCTTTTTGCCATGGGGGTGGCGGCAAAGGCGCTGACCAGGACCATGGGGGCAAAGGCCAGCATCAGGTTGGTTCCATGGACCGTCCCTCCGGCGGGAACGAAGAGCTGGGTCAGGAAGCCTCCCAGGGCACCCAGGTCCTCAAAATAGAACAATGCCCAGCCCAGGAGCACCGCCAGCAGGGTATAGACATGGCCCACGGCGGCAGGGAGCTTCTTCAGCCGCTCCAGCAGGAACAGCTTTTCCACGATCAGCAGAACGGCATAATACAGGCCCCACAGGACAAAGTTCCAGCTTGCGCCGTGCCACAGGCCCGTCAGGGCCCACACCGCCAACAGGTTCAGGATCTGCCGGGTCTTGCCCTTCCGGTTGCCGCCCAGGGGGATGTACACATATTCCCGGAACCAGATGCCCAGGCTCATATGCCACCGCCGCCAGAATTCGGTGACGGTTTTGGAAATGTAGGGGTAATTGAAATTCTCCAGGAACTCGAAGCCCAGCATCCGGCCCAGGCCCCGGGCCATGTCGGAATAGCCGGAGAAATCGAAATAGATCTGCAAGGCATAGGCCACAATGCCCATCCAGGCCGCGGCGGTGCCGGGCTCTTCCTGCAGGAGCATCCACAAATTGCCCATGGGGTTGGCCAGGAGCACCTTCTTGCCCAGGCCCACCAGGAACAGCACCACACCGGAAGCAAACTTGGACACACTCTCCCGGCGGCCCTCCATCTGCTCCGCCACATCACCGTAGCGGACGATGGGACCGGCAATGAGCTGAGGGAACAGGGTCACATAGGTGCCCAGGGTCAGGGGATTCCGCTGGACCGGGGCATCATCCCGGTACACGTCGATGATGTAGCTCATGGACTGGAAGACATAGAAGCTGATGCCGATGGGCAGGCTCACCTCCGGCACCGCCAGCTCCGCGAACATGGGCAGGAGCTTGAGCTGGGTCACGATGAAGCCCGCGTACTTGAAATAGCCCAGAATCAGCAGATTCGCCGCCACACCCAGGGCAAGCACCAGCTTCGCGGATTTTCCGGCGGCTTTCCGCAGGTGGATCCAGTAGCCGAAAATGTAGTCCATGATGATGGTGGCCACCATGAGCAGAGTATACACCGGCTCGCCCCAGCCATAGAAGAACAGACTAACCACCAGCAGCACCGGATTGCGCAGGACCCGGGGGCTGATGAAATACAGCAGCAGGACGATGGGCAGGTAGGCAAACAAAAATACATTACTGGAAAAAAGCAAGCCTTTTTCCTCCTCTCTCTGAAAAGCGCCGGACCGGCGGGTGCCGATCCGGCGTTTGCGTTTGGTTTATTCGTTGCCGAAGGCGGCATCCACCACGTTCTTCAGCTCATCCACATTGGGGGCCACCAGCAGGATCACGAAATTGCCCTGATGGATGGTCTGAGCCTTCTGCACCACGGCGTACTGCTCGGGAGAATAGGTTTCGCTCTCCTCGGCCTTGGCCTTCAGGCGCTTGGACACCTTGTCCAGAAGCCGCTGGGCGGCCTCCTCGTCCACAGCCTCAATGACCCAGATCTCGTCGGTCAGCAGACCGTCGGCGGAAATGGCCACATAAGCCTGGGCACAGTCCTCGGCCTTGATGCCGCAGAAGTCCAGCATCATGTCGGGATCCAGGGGGACCATTTCACCCATGAGGGCGATGCAGCTATCGTAAACCGTCTGAGCGTCCACAGTCACGGGGTCCGTGGGGGGATCGGTGGGATCCGTGGGAGGATTGGTGGGGGGATTGGTAGGCGGATTGGTGGGAGGCGCGGTGGGAGGATCCGTAGGATCGGGATTGTCGCCGCAGGCAGCCAGGGACAGGGCCAGCAGCAGGGCCAGCAAAAGGGCCATAATTCTCTTGGTCATCGTATTTCTCCTTAGTAACCGGCGTAGGCCTTCAGGACCTTGATCCAAACCTTGGCACCGGCGGTGGTCAGGTGGACATAGTTGTCGGAGCAATAGTCCGCGGCCAGGCCGTTGGTGCTGTCCTTCAGGTAAGAGGCCACATCCACATAGTAACAGCCATAGGAATAGGCCAGATTCTGCAGCATGGCGTTGTACTGGTCAATGCTGGTGTTGTTCAGCTTACCGGACTCGCCGCCGGTATAGACGGGGGTCATGGACTGGATGTAGATCTGGATGCCGGGACACTTCTCCTGGATCCGGGTGATCAGGGTGGCGTACAGATCGATGGTGCCCTGGAGGCCGTTGATGTTCAGGTCGTTCATGCCCAGCATGATAAAGACCTTGCTGACACCGGCCGCGGCCAGGATGTCCTCGGGATACATTTCCTCGCCCTGGTAGGTCAGCTTCATGGAACCATTGACCGCGTGGCGAACGCCGAAGCTGCCCCGGGTCAGGAACAGGGCATCGCCCAGGTCGCCGGTGCTCAGGGCCACACTGCGCAGCATCATGCTGACGGAGTCGCCGATGAAGGCCGCGTCATTGTAGAAGGAAGAGGGACCGGAGAAGGTCTCGGGAGGCGCCTTCACCGGGTCACGGGAACCGCCGCCGGTGCCGCCACCGCCGCCCTCGTTACCGCCGCCACCGGTGCCGTCGCCCCAGTTGCAGCGCACGATGCAGCTCAGCTTGGTGCCCTCGTACTCGGCATGGACCTTGGTGGTGCCGGGGCCCACGGCGGTGACCACACCGTCGATGAAGGTGGCCACGTTCTCGTCGTCGCTGGAGAAGGTCACTTCCGCCACAGCCACAGCGCCGCTGTAGAGCGTCCAGGTCTCACCCTCGGAGAAGAGGGTAAAGTCCTCCCGGTTCAGGGAAATGCTCCGGGTCACAGGGGGCTCCGTAGGAGGCTCCGTGGGAGGCTCCGTGGGAGGCTCCGTAGGGGGATCCGTGGGGGGATCCGTGGGAGGATCCGTGGGGGGATCCGTAGGGGGATCCGTAGGGGGATCCGTGGGAGGATCCGTGGGAGGATCCGTAGGGGGATCCGTGGGAGGATTGGTAGGCGGATTGGTAGAGGGAACCGTGGGGTCCGTGGGAGGAACGGTGGGATCCACCGGTCCGCCGCATCCGGTCAGCGCCAGGCCCAGGCAAAGGCACAGAGCCAGCACAGCGCAGAAAATTCGTTTTTTCATATGCAGGGACTTCCTTTCAGGCATAATAAAGACATTATACCCGTTTCTTTCACAGGATTCAAGTAGTTTCGGCAAAAAGATGTTCAAGCTTTTCCCGGCTTATTTTGTCATATAACCGGGCAAAGCGGCCTTGTAATCGCTGATCCGCATAATTTCACAGGATCGGTACCGCAGAGGCAAAACCGTTTTGTTGCTGCTGACGATTTCCTGGTATACCCGGTCCGTCACCAGCATGATGAAGTTGGAATTTTCCTTCCGCCCCTCCACGATCTCATGGTGGAAGGTTTTCATTTCCAGCTTGATCCAATAGGTATCCAACTGGGCCAGATCTGTAATAATCACCAAAAAATGGCGGGAATGATCCAGAGCCTTCATAATGGCCTCGTCATAATCGGATTCCGATAGCTCCGGCAGGGTGACCTTGTCAAAAAACACATTCAGCAGCTTACTCTTCAGGAAGTGGTACACATTCCGCACAATGTCCACATCCTCATGCTTATAGCTCAAAAACACATCATACTGGCCGCTCTGGGGCAGCTTCAGTCCCAGCAGTGCCTTCAATCCCAATCCTGCCTTGTCTTGGCTGTCCTCCACATCATTCAATCGGGCCAACTGCTGGTCAATTCGGACGATATAGTCGATGCACTGGGCACTGATCGCCTTGGCCTCCACAATATCGCAGTAATTCTTCAGCCGTTCAAAGCTGGTTTTCAGACACCGGAGGAAATCCGCGGCAGTCTCGTCCCCGGACATGGTCTCAAACAGGCTGTAGCCCTTGCTCATAAACTCCGCAATGCTGTGAAGCTTCCGCTCTGTTTCTGTCAGGGGCTTGGGTTCTTCCTGGTGATTTTTCGCAGGCTGTTTCGCCTGGGAATGAATGGGCTCCGTCGCATCCGATGCGCCAGTGAACCAATTCTCCCGGTCACGCAGCCGGCGGAGGGTGGTCTGAATCAGGGCAAATTCGTCCTGGGTACTATGCAGATCCGGTTTTTTCGACAGCTCCAGCAGAAGACTTCCCATGCGGCGGCACCGATTTTCAAATTCCGCCGACACGGGCTTGCCGTACAGATCCACATCGCCACCGGTGGTGGTATCCACGCAATCCGCCCGGATTTCCCGGTACAGGTCCGCCACCCGCAGACCCCAGGCCAGCAGATAGGGGTCCCGGCTGGACTCAATGGGAACCAGCAGACCCGTCACCCGGGACACGGAGTCCAGCATTTTCCGGGCAAGGGCCTTTTGCTCCTCACCATAGCCCGTGGGATATTTGGCCATGGAATCCAGAATCCGCAGCAGCTCCCAAAGCCGCTCCCGGTTATCCGCCAGGGCGGGATTGCCTTCCCGAACAGAACCGCAGACCAGCTTGCATAAATCGCAGAGGCATTCCTGGATGCCGGGGCGGTAGTCAATGGTCATCATGGCAGAGAGCTTTTCGTAAAGCACCTGCTTATTCTCCGTGCCAATGATCAGATTGGCGATCATCCCCGCCACACCGCCGCCCTGGGGTGCGGTCATGGTACCGTCCTCCGGTTCCAGAATGGGATAGCCCTGGAAATCCGGCGGCATCGCCGCCCGGTACTCCTTAATGATGTAAAGCTGCTTGTCCCGGTTCCGGGCCTCCTGCCCCAGCGCGTCCACAATGTCCACAAAGCTCCGGGGGAAGATATCGTCATCCACCAGCAGCACAAACAGGAAACCCGCCGCACGGACCATGGCCTCCCGCTCTGCCGGCGGGGTCAGTTGGGTACAGCGTAAGGCATGAATTTTCATTTCCTGCAGCCGGTTCAGAAGCCGCACTGCCTTGGTATCGTGGTATTGGTCATAAAACAGCACAATGGATTCCATTTTTAATCACCCCAGGTCAGTATATCACGAATTGTGCCGAAAGGCAACGCCTCCCGGCGCTCCAACCAATTCCCGGGAACGGAAAAATCCCCCTTCCGAAGAAGGGGGATCTCCATTACAGCCGGGTTTCCGGGTGGGTATCCAGCCAAAAATTCGCCAGATCCAGCTCCAGGGGGCCATATACATTGTCCTTGTCCCAGGAAACAAACAGGCCGCCTGTTCCCTTCCGGGCGCAGCGGAGCATATCCCTCAGTTCCCACAGACTCTCGTCCGTGGACAACCAATCCATGCTCTCGCCGGACAGGGAAATCCAGGTGTCCGGGTCTGCGTAGCGGCAGCGCCACTGGGTCAGGTTTTCTGCCTCTACCGCCGTCTCACCAAGCATCCCCTCCTGGGCCAGATAGGGATTGGCATGATAGATCCGCAATTCACCCCAGTGGTCATAGTACAGGCTGGTCACATAGAAATATTGGGAACTGTGGGCATAGGACCGTACCGCCAGAACCACGCCCCCATCCTTCAGCACCCGCCGAAGGTTCCCCTCCGTCATACCCCGGCCATCCAGCCGGAGAAACCGCAGCTCCGGGTCCTGGCTGTCGCATTTTCCCAGCAGCCAGCTTCCGTAGCGGCACTGTGCCGTCTGGGCCACGGGCGTTCCGCCGAAGGCGTTGGGATGCAGCTCCTTTACCCCACGGCCCAGGTACACCCGGGTCAGATGCAGATTTTTTCCGAAGGCAAAGCCGTCCACCTGCCGCAGCCCCGCAGGCAGCCGCACCTGCCGGAGCGCCGTTCCCGCAAAGGCACCGGCCCCAACCATTTCCAGAGCTTTGGGCAGCACCACCTGCCGGATGGGGCAGTCCTCAAAAGCCATGTGGGCAATGCGCCGGATTCCCTCAGGAATCGTCACCGTTTCCTCCCGGCCCAGATATTCCAGCACCGTGTCCCCATGGATCAGCAGGCCCGGATTCCGGGCATCCTGCCAGGGCGTACCCCGGAAGGCCTGATGGCCCATCCGAATCACCGGCTCCGCCATCTCCGGCAGCAGCCAATGCCGCAGCGGCCGACAGCACCGAACCGTTTCCAGGGCTTTGCAGCCATAAAACGCCCGCCAGCCCAACCGTTTCACATCGGGACCAAGCTCCACCGCGGTCAGGTCCTCCATTCCACGGAACGCCTGACTTCCGATATTTACCACCCCCGCTTCGATCCGCACTTTCCGTACGCCGGGACTTCCCTGCTTCTGCCAGGGTGCCGGATTCTGCTCGCAGAAATCCCGCATCCAGCCCTTGCCCCGGATCACCAGACAGCCATCGTCCTCAATTCTCCAGTTCAGTTCGCCCCGCTTCCCGATATCCCCGGGAAGCCACATCTCCAACACCTTACGCTCCTTTGACTTTCTCATCGCAGCTCCTCTCTCCTGTGGGGCGGATCCCAGATCCGCCGCCTGTGTGGGGGTGGTTTATCATTCAATTATCAAGGTTCACATACCAAAAACGGTACAGTTCGAAACTTTACCATACTTTTCTATCTTTTTCAAGATAATTTTGACGGTTTTGGTCCCCAAAATTCCCCACGGGACTTTGTGCAGAGCGCACAAAGCCCCGGAAGTCCGTGGACTTCCGGGGCAGGTTGTATGGAGTTATTCGTCCTCGTCTTCGTCGTCATCGTAGCCGTAGAGATCTTCCTCATCGATCTCCGGGACATAGCCCATGGCCAGGCGGCGCTTGTTCATCATGTACATAACGAAGCCAACCACCACCACGGTGGTGCCCAGAACGCCCACCATGATCCAGGTGACCTGGTTGATGTCCATGCCCCAGGAGGAGGTGCGGCCGGTGATCTGGTACTGGATGGGGGTATAGCGGACGGCGTTCTCGCCGTACTCCGCCAGCAGTTCGTCGGGAATGATGGCGTCGTCGTTTTCCACTTCCAGATTCATGGCGATGAAATATTCGGACTGCTCGTCCACGGAGGCCAGATAGAAGTGGGCATAGCCCTTGGTATCCACCACCACATCCTGACGGCGGATCAGCTCTCCGTCCAGCCGCTGGAACAGGGTGGCGTTCTGGTAGGACCAGTTGTCACCCAGGCGGATCAAAACCTCGGCGTTGATCACCGCGGGGAACAGGAACCGAAGGGAGAAGGCCGTGTCCGCGTTCAGCTCCCCGGTGACGGTGCTGTCGGCGGCAGTCAGGATATAGGCCAGGTCGTAGACGCCGGACAGATTGGTCCGGTCCATCTGGGACGCGTCGATGCGCCACTGGGAACCGTTGGCGGTGACCACGGTGATGATCACATCCCGGCCGGCCATGGAGGCCAGGAACTCCTGGTCCACAGAGTCGGAATCGGTGACGTAGACGGTAATCTGCACGTCCTCCACATCACCGCCGGTGACCACAGCGCTTTCATTCAGATCTTCCAGCGCGTCCTCCACGGTATCGGTGACATCGTCCCAGTCTTCCTCCCCCTCCACGGTGACCACGATCTCAGCCTCGTAGGAGCCGCCGGTCTGGGCATTTTCCTCCCGGGTGGACTCCACGGTGGTGGAGACGGAGGAATTGTCGCCCTCGGTGACGGTGGTGTTCTCCTGGGTCACGGTGCCGTCCTCATTTTCGGTGACGGTGGTGGTCGTGGAGGAATCGGTGGGGGTGCTGTCGGAGACATGGCCGTTGTCCTGGAATCCGGGCACATCGTTGTCGATGATCTCCTGGATCTCCTGGGCGGTCTTGGCGTCGCCGTCGTAGTAGACGGTGCCCAGATTGTCACAGCCACGGAAGGCGAATTCGCTGATGTCCTCGGTGGCGTTGGCCAGGGAGACGGTGGTCAGCTTGCCGCAGCCGTAGAAGAGGAACTCGGGAACCGTGGTAATTTGGGCCTGGATATCGGCGCTGACCAGACTCTTGCAGTAGCCAAAGGCGGAAACGCCGATGGAAGTGACGGAAGCGGGAACGGTGACCGTGGGAATGGACTCGCAGCGATAGAAGCCCTTCAGGCCGATGGACAGCAGGCCCTCGGGAAGCCGCAGGGACTGGAGCTTCACGCAGTCGGAGAAGGCACATTCGCCCAGGGTCTTCAGGTTCCGGCTGAGCCGGAGCATCTCCATGCCGGAGCAGCCCGCAAAGGCATAGCTGCCGATGTCGGTAACAGAGTCGGGGACGGTGACGGCCAGGATATTGTAACAGTCGTAGAAGGCCAGGTCGCCGACGGAGCTGATGCCGTCGCCCAGGACAAGGCGGAAGATCTCATGCCGGTAGCCGTACCAGGGGGCCATTTCGGACTCGGGGAAGTCCCACATGGCGCCGGTGCCGGTGACGGTGAGGGTTCCGGCGGAAAGGGTCCAGCTCATGTTGTCGCCGCAGGCGCCGCCCAGGATCTCATCCGCCCGGACCGGGCCGGCCTGGCAAAGCACCATCGCCACCACCAGGGCCACCGCCACCAGCCGGGAAATATGGAATTTTCGATTTTTCTGGCTCATAACGGAGGCCTCCTTGTGATTTGTTTGTACGGGTATGCCCCCCTTGGGGAGGGTGGCGCGTAGCGCCGGACCAAAATCTCACAGTGTCTCTTGCATTTTTACATTACTTCTCTTTTCCTTGTTCCTAATAATAGTCAGTACAAAGACGCCAATTATAAACGAACAAAGTGACCAGAAAGATCCAGCCGATAATCCAAACAAATATGACAGAACTGTCTCTCTCAAAAAATCTAATCCGAATCTTGCCAATCCATACATAATCAAAAACCAGGGGAAGATTTTTCCTCTGAATTTTGGTTTGCTAGACATATAGAAAAGAATTGCCGATATAACTAAAAATACGATCATTTCTACAATCTGGCTCGGAAAACGCACAAAGACAAAATTTTCATCTTGGTACAATTCTTTTCCTACACAACAATTATCTTTTAGGCACTGTAACTTTATCACAGCTAAAGCAAAGCAGCCACTTGGCGCAACAAAGTCCAAAGAATCTACATACTTTATTTTTAGCAATTTGGCAACTGCAAGAAATACAAGCGGAGAGAACACAATTGCTCCATAAAGAGATCGCCCTCCCCAATCACCGTTTTCAACAAAAAACCAGATTTCGGATCCTATCACACCCGTTACGGCAAGGGTAACTGCTATGGGAACTATTTTTTGTTTTTCTATTTCATACCATTTTGCCTGCATCGACATCATGAAACACATAATAGCTACACACGCAAACAAAACAAGACATAAATCTAGTGGAATCATTATATTTCCTCTGTTGCTGTGGCAACCTTCATTTCAGAAGGTTGCCACATAGATAGCATTAATATGGCGGGTTATTATTGATAATCGTGATCGGATCAACTGTAAATGTATAGTCTGCATTGTCGTAAGTAACCGTAATAAAAGAATTAGAAACTAAGGTTCCGGCACCTTCATACGTCATACTTCTACACGATCCGCTTGACTTATACTGTCCAACATACAAACTATATGTTGGTGTATCTTTTGTCCAGCTATATGTATCCGTCCGACTAGACATATTTATTCCTGTATACATATACACTGTTCCGCCACCAGAAGCTGTAAACTTCAAAGTTGCACTTGCTTCACCCAAGTTATTAATTCGCAAAGTAACACTTGGCGTTGTATCTATAGTACCGTTATCAGGATTTGTCTTTTCTGCATAAATCGTAATGGTATTTCCTACAACAGCAGACGTTACATCAACCGTCTTTGAGTTATTTCCGCTCCTAGCCATTGATTTATGGCTGTCGCTAGGACTTATAGAATCAATCGTCACCGTCGGCTTCAAAGAATTAACCGTAAACTTAGGGACAACACCAGATATAGTTACGCATGACGAAGCCGCATTGTAAAGGGAACCATTAACCTTGAAGCTAAGCACCGGATTATACATACCCGCAAACTGGGCACTCTGTACAGACTGCTGAGTGTATATCGTTACTCCTTCTTCTGCGTCAAATGTTAGAGTAAATGCAACCGTTCCATTCGTTGGCACGTTTCCACCTGAATATCCGCCTTTTTCTTGAGATCCTCCGCCATATTCATAGTCAATCTTAACATCGGACACATTCCGGATAGGCTGATTTTCAAAATCTGCGATTGTAAAACTTACATTTTTTACTTCATGGCTAGCCATAAATATTCCGGTAACCTTGCCATCTGTCATGCCAAGATCTTGGCTATAATCCTTCGTAAAAGACACATAAACCGTCTCCACAACTTTGACCGTATAATTCTTGTCAGTCATGTCGATAGTCATGGGTTCGTCCCGCTCGCCGTCAGGAATCAGTTTGCCGGAAGCATCGATTTCCGCCTTGACATAGGTGCCATCATTTTCGTAGTAGTTCCAGATGTGGACTTCCTTCACGGTCCAGTAGCCATCCTGAGTTCCGCCGGTTCCGTCAGGAATGGTGAACAGCCATCTGGTGGTGTTGTCCTCCGCTGTACCGGTGTATGTGCCCATGGTTCCCTGAACGGTGTATTCCCTGCCATTGGAATCCAGAATCACAGCCTCCACCGTAGAAGTGGCAGAGTATTTCAGATCCACCGCAACACAGGCTCCGCCGTTGGGCACGAAGGCATAGCCACTGTACTGGTCATAGTATCCCACATAGCTGGGCGGTTCGGGGGAGATCAGCTTAAATGTGGGGGCTGTGGTGGCATTGGTCAGGGTATTGCCATTCACAGTCACATTGGCGAAGCTCCAGGTACCGGGGCCGCCGGATTCCAGAGCACGGAGCTCTCCCACATAATGGCCGGAGGGATTCCAGATCAGGTCTGTATCCATGGAGCCGAAGCTGCCCTGGGCCTTATACACCAGCTTGGCGCCGGTCAGACCCGGCAACTCCGCGCCGGAGTTATCCATAATCTTAACCTGCAGGCCCAGAATCTTCTGGTTGTCGGTCATCTCATCGGGCAGGTACTTGAAGCTGGTGGGGCTGGTGGTATACACCGCCACACGCATACCCAGGTAGACCGTAGCAGACTGCCACATATTCTCCTCCAGCTCGGTATATCTGCCGTCCAGCACCAGGTACTGGAAGTCGTATTCGCCGGAACTCAGGAAGTTCGCGTCGCCAACCCAAGTGCCCTGGTTGGAATTGTACGTAAAGCTCACGTTGACCGCGGTGCCATCCTCCCGCAGGAAACGGCCGGAAACAGTCTTGGGCATCTTGGTCTCGTCATCCGTGGCGAACCGCAAAGTCACCTTCACCTTCTCGGAGTTGTTGGCGGTCATGATGCTGATGTGACGGTTGGCATCGGCCTTGTCACAGGTTAGGCTGGCCACAGTGAAACCCTTGACCTCCACCGTGGGAAGGCCATTGTTGGGCTGGCCCTCCTGCGTGGGCAGGTCATAGTCCACACCATCCAGACGGACGGAACGCAG
This sequence comes from Oscillospiraceae bacterium, assembly GCA_017501695.1. Lineage (GTDB taxonomy): Bacteria > Bacillota > Clostridia > Oscillospirales > Oscillospiraceae > Faecousia. The sequence goes on along the minus strand of JAFVWL010000110.1, from coordinate 43,335 downwards.
AATATAGGTGCCGGGGGCCGTAAACTTATAAGTTCCGGTCCAGGTGCCGTCGCCGTTATCCTTAAAGGTAATGGACTCCGGTTCCCGGGTGCCCTGGGTGGCGTTGATTCTGCGGGTGAAGAAGGCCTCCACAGTCTTGGGCTGCTCGCCGTCCACCCGAACGGTGACCGTGGTGGTCAGGTTCGTATCCGTATCGAAGTTGAAGCTGGTCTTGTCCAGGGTAGCGGAAACCTTCCGCTCCGCGGTTTCCAGCGTTTCATTGTCGATGGCGTTCAGGTCCACACTGCTGCCGAACTGGATGTTCAACTGGCCCTGAATATCCGCCGCAGACAAAACGTCCTCATTGGAAAGCAGGGTGCCGTCCAGGAATACAATGGCCGTGATCCGCTTGGGCACGTTCTTTTCCAGAGCGGTGATAGCATAATTGGGAGAACCATCCTCATTCTCGCTGACCTTAACACCGCTGGTCAGCTTCAGAGGAACCGTAACACGACCGGCTTCCGCATAAAACTGCAGGGTATCCATCTGGGCAATGGCCAGAAGCTCGCCCTTCTCGTCCACGAAGGCCACGTTGAATGCCTTCAGCAGTTCCAGGGACCGGGCCTGGTCCTCGGGAGTATCCGCATAGTAGACGTAGCAGCTGCCGCTGCCCTGGGTGGTAGCGTCGGCAGAGATCAGATCACCCTTATCCCAAACACGGTTCTCACCCTCGTAACCGATGACATCATAGACCGTCAGAATCTTCTTAGTAGGCGTTTCGCCGTCTTTCAGCTCAAAAACCGCATAGGTCTGGGCGTTGTACCAAGTTGTGGTGGTCTCCCCATCCGCGGTGGTTTCGATCTTGTACAGTTCGTAGGTGTTGGTCACCGACTCCGGCGGAGTAGTGCCAATGGGATCGCCCACATTCTCTCCGGTGGTGGGATCCGTGGCATAAACATTTTCAGAAACCTGTTCAGTCCGGGTCAGTGTATAAAGAATCACAGTGTTGCCGTTGGCATCCTTAGTGGTGGCATCGACTTCCCGGGGCTTGGTCAACACATTGCCCTCCAGGCCCAGGAAGCTAGCTTCCGCGTTGGTCCGGACCCACAGGTCCACAGCCAGACCGTAGGTATCCTCGGATTCCATCGTAACATTATCGCCGGAGGTATCCTGTCCGCTGTTCAACTCCTTGTTGTCATAGCTGGCATAGGTCAGGTCCGTGGTAAAGTCCGCAGGCTTGGTGGCAGAAGTGGAAATGGTGGCATAAATTGTGGCCACCTGTTCGCCCAGGTTGGCTGTGTTCACATACATGATAGCCGTCACCGGGAGACCATATTTCTTTTTGCCGTTGGCATTATAGGGACGAACCTCAATCTCACTGCCCACCCGCTGCTCAAAGTTATACAAAACGCCGTTGGTGATCACAACGGACACTTCCTTGTCCTTATAACCAAGGGCTGTCATGGCACCGCTGATACCGCTGGTGAATTCCGTCATCAGCGCCTTAACCGTCTTACCGTCCACGTAACAGTTGTCAATGTTCACAAGCTGTGCCACCAGGGTTTTCAGACTGTAACCCTGGATTACTTCTGTAGTGCCATCATCCTTGGTAATGGTGCGGGTTTCTCCGGACTTAGCGCCGTAGGACCAACGACGGTCACCGCTTTGGTCAATAAGGCGGAATTTACCAACACTATCATTGATAATGTTATAATCCTTCAGGAACGGCTTCAGGTTTTTCGCCGTCAAAACCTTGCCATTGTTGAGCGTAAAGGTGTAGTCATTTCCAGACATTTTATTAACATCTTTTGCCATGTCCAGAATAGACTGCGCGGTATAGCCAAAGCCTTCCATATTGCCGCCCAGAGCCAGATATGCCTGGGTGTTCAGAGTCTGCGCGATGGCATCGGCTTCCATCTCAAAGGCATCGATAAACGCCTCATACATGGCGATCAGAGACTTCAGGTCATCCGGATCCACCGCAGCGTTGACATATCTGTCTTCCGTGTTCAGCGTGGCCGTCATATGGATACCGATAACATTACCCAATGCCAGCATCCACTCCTCATTGCGGGTAATGGCGGTAAAAGCATTACGGGCATTCACGTTGGCAATATCCGCATTGTTTTTCATGGTCAGCCAGTCGCCGTAATAACCGCCGGCGAAGACTCTTGTAGAAGAAATCGCACGAACGCCCATCTGTTCGGACAGGCCGAAATAACCCGGAGTATTGCCCTGCGCGGGTACCCAGGCAGTATAGCCAAAGTTGGAGGTCAGCTTCTCCACACGACCATCCGCGGTATAGACCGCACCGTACAGGGGGCTGGTCAGGAGGGCGGCGGTGTTAAGCTGGGCGGGGCGCAGGGTCAGGTTATCCAGGCCATACATGGGATCGCCCAGATTCACCAGGTTGCCCCAGGTGATATTGGCGCCCGTGATGGTCTGGCCCTCCGCCGCCGAGGAATCGCCCACCTTGGATTCGCCGGGGGCTTCGGTGCCGTCGCCGGTGGCCAGGGCGATTTCCAGGCTGCCGTTGGCCGCCACGGTAGTGTTCACGCCCGTCAGCTCCGGCCGCAGAGAGATGGTCAGCCACGCGTAGGTGGCGGACGTCATCATGGCCGCGGACATGACCAGCAGCAGCGCCACTGCCAGCACCCGCTCCTTCAGGCCGGGCAGGCTGGCTTTCAGGGCCTTGATTCTAGTTTGTGTTTCTGTCATTGATCGGCACCTCCTGTTTCTTCAGGCACGGTATTTACCGGATAATTTACAAAAAAGGTGATCTGTGTCTCATGGATGCAGACCCCCTGATAATACCACTTCAGGGTCAGCAGATAGGTTCCTGCCGGGGGCAGGTCGGTTCCAATACGCAGGGTCATCACGTGGGGCTGGCTGTCCATGGCCACCCGGGTGACCTGAATCTGCTTATCGTACACTTCATAGGATGCCAGGAAAGGCTCCACGTCATCCCCCTCCTCCACCCGAATCGCCGTCAGCGTATGCTCCGGGGTCAGCTTTTTCCAGCTTTCCGGCAGGTTCAGGTTCAGGGGCGCGGTGTCCGTCAGGATCATGGCCTGGGTCAGGTCGTCGCCCATGGCCAACTGCAGCACCGCCCGGGCTTCCGCCAGGTTCACAGCTTGGGAATCTCCGGAGATCCGGCTGGCCTGAGCCACCAGGATCAGGTCCGCCTTGGACCGCAGGTCCGTTCCGGACACGTCCAGATACAGCAGCACCGTCATGGTAGCCGGGGGCTCCGTGCCCTCCGGCACCGGAGGCCGGGGCAGATCCGCCGTCTCCAGGAAGATGGAACCACCGTTATACAGCAGATAGAAGGTTTCCCCGTCCAGGGTATAGCGGGTAAAGGCGGGCAGCAGGCCCATGGGGGACGCGGTCTCCGACGAGGCCGCCAGGGAGAGCAGGATGTGCTCCGTATTGGAGGACACCGTCAGCTCCACCGGGATCATGCCTTGGGCAGTGAAATGGCCCAGGGTGTTCATGGTCACCGTCACGTCATCCGGAATTTCCGGCTCCGTGGGGACCGTGGGATCGGTCGGCTCGGTGGGATTGGTGGGATTGGTGGGATTGGTGGGATTGGTGGGATTGGTGGGATTGGTGGGATTGGTGGGATCCGTGGAATCCGTCCGTTCCTCAGGCTCCGAAGGATCCGTGGGGTCTGCAGGAGGTTCCGTGGGGTCCGTGGGGGAGGTTTCCCCCTCCGTGGGTTCCCCGGGCTCCGGGGTGGTCATGGGACTGTTGGCCGGAGCTTCGGTAGCTTCCGGTTCGGTGATTTCGGGCTCGGTAGCTTCCGGTTCTGTGGCTTCCGGCTCGGTAGCTTCGGGTTCCGTGGGCTGGGGATCCTCCGCTGGATCCGGTTCTGTGGGATCGGTGGGTTCCGTGGGGTCCGGGTCTTCCTCCGGGACGACGGCCTCCAGGCTGGTGGCAAAGGTGCCGCTGAGCAGTTCGCCCCAGGCCATCTGGACCGTGGCATCGGCGGCATCCCGGGCTTCCGTGCCGGGGGTCAGGGTCATGGTCACGGTGACCGTTTCACCGGCGGCCACAGTCAGGTCCGCGCCGCTGGTCAGGGGCGTATCCCCCAGGGCCACGGCCACATTCAGATGGGGGGTGTCCACAGACCAGGTCAGAGGGGCCGTGGTGTCCGCCAGGGCGGACAGGGTAAAGGTGATCTCCCGGCCCTCGGTCAGGGGGTCCAGGGTCACCGTGGTGCCGTTGGGCATCAGGGTGTCGCTGAGCACCGCCAGCTCGGGGACATGGGTGGAGAAAATGCCCTGCAGGCTCCCCCAGGTCACGGTGACCGCAGTGGGGATGGCCCCATGGACCGCCTGGGCGGCGGTGGGCTTCAGGGTCATGGTCACGGTGACGGGCACCGTGGTTTTTTCAATGGGATCATAGGGAATTTTCACATCGGCGCCGTTTCGGATGGGCTGTCCGTCCAGGGTCACAGTCACCTCCACATAGGGTGCCGCGGCTTCCTCCACAGTCCAGGCCAGGGCCTGGGCCAGCTCCTTGTCGGAGGTCAGGACCAGCTCCACGGACAGGCCCTCAGCGGGCAGGTCGGACAGAGGGATCTCGGCACCGTCCTCGGTAAAGGCAACGCCCTCAGCAATGGCCATGACCGCGGCCTTCTCTTCCTGCAGGGTGGTCTGGAAGGTGCCGCCCAGGAGCATCCCGCCGCTGTCCAGGTCGCCCCAATTGACGGTGACGCTGGCGGTGATGGCTTCATGGGCCCGGGTGGTCACAGGGGTCAGGAACAGGGTCAGGTTCAGCTTGCCGCTTTCGGGGATGGTCAGGATCTGACCGCCGGAAAGCTGGGTGTCACCGATGTACAAAAATGCATCCAGGTAAGGTGCCGCGGCTTCGTCCACGAACCAGTAAATGGGAGCGGAGGTGCCGGGGGTGCCTTCCAGGGTGAAGTCGTAGGGCTTGCCGGTCTCCGGCAGGTCCCCCAGCAGAACGATCTGCTTTCCGCCCTTGATCAGGCAGTTGCTTTCTACATTGCCCGCCTCGGGGAAGATCATGGTGTTCCACACGGCGGTGTTGTAGTAGTGGGCGTGGGCACTGCCCGGACTCAGGATCAGGCTGACTGTCAGCACCATTGCCAGCAGGAGCAGCCAATATTGATTTCTCTTTGCCATATTGGCGCTCCTTTCGCAGGTTATTTTTTATCTCCGATGATCTGGAGCTGCAGCAGGGTGGTAGCGGCGGGGTCCGTGCCCTCCAGGAGCAGGTCCACGGTCATGCAGGAGAACTGGCCGCCGGCCAGATCCCAGGTCAGCTCCCGGCCTTCCTCATCCACAAAGCGGAAAAGCCAGCCGTCGCCGTAGGTGTGGTACAGGGCCGTGCCCGCGGTGACCCGGGTCACGGTGGCGGTATATTCGTCATAGAGAAGCTCCGGCTCCGTGGGGTCTGTGGCGGTGGTAGGCGCCGCGGTTTCCCCCGTGGGGTCCGTTGCCGTGGTGGGGTCCGTGGGGTCCGGCTCCTTCACGGGCTTGGGGACCCGGAGCTTCAGAACCACGTTCTTCTCTTCATCCATATTCCACAGGCCCACGCTGCCCACCAGCCGGATCCGGACCTGCTGGGTATCAGCGGGGAACTCCGTCATGGTGGGACTGTTGGAGATGGCGAAGCTGAGCTGATAGAAGCGGTGTCCGTCCTCCTCCATGGGCTGCCAGCTCTGCTGGGCCGTGTCAAAGGTGTAGGTCTGGGATGTCTCGTCGGGGCGGAACTGGCCCAGGTATACCTGGACCGGGGCCTGGGGCTGGAAGACCGCGTTGGCCTGCAAGTCCGCCCGGTACCGGGCCGTGGCGATGCCCACGGCACCGATGAGACAGCCCACCAGCATCAGCGCAGCCAGACCCAAAGTGGACCAGGACGGCATGCCGGGGTATTTTTCATTCATGGTATTCTCCTTATTGCGCCGCGGGGTCATCCGCCGTTTCGCCGGAGCCTTCCTCCACCGGGTCAACGACCACCTCGTAGGTATTGGTCTGGGAGGAACCCTCGGCGATGTAATCCGCGGGCAGTTCGTCCTGGAACTTGCCGCTGTGGACGGTAACGGTCACATGGTCCGCGTCGGTGCTGTCGTAAACCTGGAGGGAGTAACCATAGTCACTGCCGATGGTGCTGTCGCTGATCTCCAGGGTGATGGGATAGTAGTAGTTCGTCTCGACATAGATGCCGTCGCCGGTATCGGCAAAGCCGCTGGGCCAGAAGACGGGATCCTGCTTGGCACCCTTGCCGGTGATGGTGGAACCCATGACCCGCACATCGCCGCCCTTGACGCAGATGCCGGTATAGGCGGAGATGGTGCTGTTGTAAACGGTCAGGGTGCCTTCCTTCTGGGGATGGTAAATGCCCGTGTTGTAGGTGCCGGGGTCGCACGCGATGGTGGTGTCGATGACCTGGATATCGGTGCCCCACTTGCCGATGCCGGTGGCGGTGCCGTTGCAGGCGATGCCGAAGCCGTCAGTGGTGATTTCGCAGCCCTCCAGCACCAACTGGGTGGTCTGGGCGGAGGCAAGGCCGTTGCCCATGACGGTGATGGCGTTGCCGGTGGTATCCAGGGTGCAGTCCACCAGACGGACCCGGGAATCCAGGGCATTTTCCGCCTGGTCATCGGCCAGGTACACGCCCTTCTGGAAGCCGGTGACATTGACCTGGTTCATGGTCACCTCCGCGCCCACGGTGTACACCGCGTAGCTGGTGGAACCGGTGCCGGTCAGGTCGCCGTTGGTCAGGGTCAGGGCGGAGCCGGGCTGGGCATGGATGGCCTTGTCCGTATTTTGACAGATCATGTCGTAGCCGTTCAGGTCCACCATGACCCGCTGGCCGTTTGTCAAGGTCAGGGTTTCTCCCTCGGGGATGGTGATGTTGTCCGTAAGCTGGATCACATCGCTGTCGCCGGAGGAAATGGCGGTCTTCAGGTCCGCCAGGGACCGGGCGGTGACGATCTCCGTATCCCGGACCTGGGCGGAGACGGTGATCCGGGCGGTAATATCGGGGTAGATGCCATCGGCGGCGTTCTGACCCAGGAGGGTGTCGTACTGGGTAGCCATTTCGATCTCGGAATAGGTACACAGGTAGGCATACACGCCGTAGCCCGTTGGCAGTCCCTCGTAAAGCTGGCCCACGTCCACATGGAAGTAGTCGCCGGTCTTTACCGTGGGGTCAATGAGTCCGGCATAGCCGTCGGTTTTGGAGAATTCCACCAGGAAATCCTCCAGGGAGGTGGTGCCGTCCACGGTGTCCAGATTGATGATCAGCTTGCCCTCCTCGTCATAAGAGAAGGTAGTGGTGGCTTCGTCGTAGTCATACTCGATGGGCCGCAGGTATTCCATGATGTCCACGGTCTGCTGGCCGGTGACGGGGTCGGTGACCTCCTTGCCCAGGACATAGTAGCCCAGCACATCATAGACCCACTGCCACTTGAGCTGGGCGTTGTTGTGCATGGTCTCGGTCAGGATCAGGTCGCCCTGGCTGAACAGCGTGTAGGTAAAGCTGTCCTGGTTGCTCAGGTAGATCCGGTCCACATTTTCCCCGTTGCGGGTCTGCTGGGCATCCACGTAGAAGTAGATGCGCTGGCTCATCTGCTGGTCCATACGGACCTTGGACACGTTGACGGACAGGGAGGTCACATTCTCGTTGTCATTGGTGACCACCAGATGGACCACGCCCTCATCGCCGGGGGCGGCGATGACAGGCGCGTCCCCCACCTCCACGGTACCGTTGAAGCCCCAGGCCTGGGCCTGGAACATGAGCCCGCTGGTGCTGACAATGTTGGTGTACCAGGCGGCGGTCATGGAGAAGACGATGACGATGGTCAGCACAATGGTCAGCACCGCCAGTCCCGCCTGGAGGAACACATTCCGCCGGGCCCGCTTCAGCTTGGCAACAGAACCCTGAGCCTTATTTGGTTGTTTCAGGTATTTTGCCACTGTTCTTCAGCTCCTCGATCAGTTCGGCACGGATTCGTTCGTACATTTCCATGTAAATTTCACGGTAAATTTGCTCATATTCCTCCGGGGTCAGGCCGCAGAGGGGGTCGTTGGGGTCCCAGGCGGAGATTTCCTGCTCCGGCTGCTCCAGCAGCTCCAGAGCTTCCTGCATCTCGGTGCGGATATTGTTGACGCACTCCCGCAGGATCAGGCCCGCCAGCAGCAGGCAGGGGAAGACGATGAGCCCCAAAAAGCCCACCTGATTGGTAAAGAAAGAGAAAATATCTGCCAACACGCTTCCATCTCCCGTATGCCAAATGACTTTGCCCACAAGGTTGTCCCGGGTCACCAGGTAGCCGTCCATGACCACGTTGGCGTCACCCTGCGTCTCCAGGAGGATACCGCCGCCGGGAGCTTCCAGAATGCCCACCACCCGGTGGGTCACGATCCGGCCCCAGATCTGGGTATCCTGGCTGCGGAAGCAGATGATATCCCGAAGCTGGATGGTGGAGATATCCACCTCCTGGGTGATCAGCAGGGATCCCACGGGGATCTCCGGCTCCATGCTGCCCGTGACCACACGGAACATCATGAATCCGCCCAGGTTCGCGTAGCCGTTGCTCAGGACCTGAACCACCACATACACGCACAGGGCCACCGCCAGGACCAGCAGCACCGTCACCACAAAGCTGATGCGCCGCTGAAGCGGCGTGGCTTCCAGCTCTTCCTCGTCGAAATCCGCTTCCTGTTCTTCCAGTTGTTGTTTTGATTTCATAGCATTATTCCATCGTGCCGCCGGCCAGCTCGATATTCACGGCGAAGGAGGAATCGGTGCTGCTGGTGCAGTCCACATCCTGGCCCTCCAGCCAGATGAACATACGGATCCGCTGGGGCACGTTGCGCTCCAAGTCGATGATGTAGACATCCTCCGCGGCACCGGAACCGTCCAGACCGGCAAATTGGTCTGCCGTGGTCAGGGGGCCGTACTTATAGATGTCTTCCGTTCGTTTGATAAAGGCGCCGGGCCGCACATAGGGGGCCACCTGACGCTGCAGATAATCGTTATAGAAGGCACTCTGGATCTGATCCGGCTCCAGGCCTTCGGTTTTCATGCCCAGCACCGCCGCCTGGAACCGCTGCTCCAGGTCCGTGCCGGTACCGCTTTGGGCCATGGCCCAGCGGTTGGTTCTCTGGACCGCCAGCCGGTCCATGACGGACACTTCGGAAACCGAAGCACCCGCAACGCCCACGGGATTGGTCACCACATAGGACCCCTCCGCCGCGGCGCCGCCGGGATGGTGGTCGCCGTTGGGCTCGTAGATCAGGAATCGCTCCTGGGAGCCGAACTGCCGGGTGGCGGCACCGGGCTCCTGATAGCTGCCGTAAAGCTGGGTGAACCGCTCGTCAAAGCCGTGGCTGCGCAGGTAGAGGACCATAGCCTGGTCCCCCTGGCTGCTGCGGTTGGCCAGGAAGCCGATCCGGGCCGTGGCGGCGGTGGTGCCCTGGGAGGGCTCCAGGTGGTAGCCGTCGCCGTCCTCGTCGGGGGCCACCTCCATCAGGTCCAGCAGGAAGCTGCCTTCTCCGTCATCGCCCTCCACATCCGTGGAGATCCGCAGGGTAAAGTCGCCGCCGGGCGCCACCACCCAGAAATCCAGGTAGATGTAGCCGCCGGTGCCCAGTGCCTCCGCCTCTTCCACAGTCAGGTTGGCATATTCCAGCAATTCATCCCGATAGAAATATTCGATGGGCTTGAGCTGACCGCTGGGCACCAGTCCCTCCCGGACCGCCATGTCCAGGCTGCTGTAATAGGTGGGCAGGAACCAGTTGACACCGTCGGCGGTGGACACCGGAGACAGGGGTGCCAGCTCCGCCAGATAGTCGTAGCTATCATGCTGGCTGAAGATCATGGTATCGGAAAAATGACCGGGGTAATGGTACACCTGGCCGTCGGCGCCGGTTTCGGTCATATCCGGGGCGATGAGGATGGTGTTGCCGCCGCCGATGGCCACCTGGATGCCGGTGACCATGGGACTCTCGGACAGGACGAACCAGGCGTAGGAGGACATGACCACCACAGACAGGGACAAAACAAGGGACAAACTGATGGCGACCAGCTTGGCATATATCTTTCCCATGGGTCATACCTCCTGTTCTGTGCGTTGGGATTTCTATTTTCTGGCACGGGCGGCAAGACGCTGGCGGCGCTCCTCCTCCCACTGCTCCCGCTGACGGCGGGCCCGTTCTGTTTCCTCTGCCCGGAGGGCCAGACGCTCCGGCAGGGTATCCAGGAAGACCACCACGCAGTCCCGGTACACCTGGGTTCCGGCGGTGTCCTGAATGTCCTGCTGCCGCAGGAATTCCTCCCGCTCGGCGGTCTCCCGGGCGATGCGCTCTTCCTCTTCTTTGATCCGGCGGGCCTCGGCGGCTTCCTTTTCCAGCCGCTCCCGTTCCGCCTTTTCCCGGGCTTCCTGCTCCGCCCGTTCCTTGGCCTTGGCCTTTTCCCGGCGGATGCGTTCCCGCTCCTCCTTGGCCCGGATCTTGGCCCGCTCGGCGGCCTCCTGCTTGCGGATCTCCGCCTCCTCCAGAAGCTGCACCGCGTCCTCGAAGTTCAGGATCTCCTGGGCCTGCTTGGCAGCGGCGGCTTCCCGGGCGGCAAGCTGCTTGTCCAGATTCTCGGCGAAGCGCTCCAGCTCCTTGCGGAAGATCTTGCTGCGGCGGTTGTCCTCCACCTCCCGCATGATCCGCTCCTGGCGGAGCCGTTCTTCCTCGGCTGCCTTCTCCTGACGGAGCCGCTCCTTCTCCGCTTCCTTTTCCTTGCGGATGCGTTCCTTTTCCGCTTCCTTTTCCTGGCGGATCCGTTCGGCTTCCGCCTTCTTCCGCTGGGCCTGCTCCTCCACCAGGCGGCGCCGCTCCGCGGCTTCCTCCTGCATGAGCTGAGCCTTGGTCAGCTCCTCGATGAGGACCTTGCGGATCTCCACCTCGGGCAGGTCGTAGTCCTCGGTGAGTTCCTCAATGATCTCCTTGATGAACTTGGGCTTCAGGGTCCGCTTCTTGGACTTGCTGGGTTCGGGGATCCGACGGTCCTGCTCCCGCTCCAGGTAGCCCTTGAGCACCAGGTAGTTGAACAGCACATTGTGGAAGATATCCCGCTGGAATTCCTCGGTGACCGCCGGATTCTGCTCGATGATGTTCACCGCGTAGCCGATATCCGTATAATCCCGGAGGAAATCACCCAGCTTCATAATCGCCCGGTAGTTGGGGTTCTTTTTCAGAACGTTGGTTTTGGTGATGGTGCCCTTGACCCGGGGCAGCTTGGCAAGCTGCTGGGCGAAGGGGCTGTTCATATACACGGACAGGATCCGGTACAGCCGGGAGACCCGGTCAAAAATGCCGATGTGCTTGCCGTCGGTGTCCAGGGTGCTGTCGATGTCCTTGATGTGCAGGAACATATCCATGTGGACCTGCTCCGTGGCGCTGACCATATCCGTGCGCAGCTTCAGCTTGGCGCCGAATTCGTCGCTCATCTCGGTGAACAGGGCCTCATGGCGGAGCTTGACGAAATGGTGGGCATTTTCCAGGACGGTGTACACCAGCCGGTTCTCGTAGATGCCGATGGAGTCCTCCCGGTACTTCTGCATCAGCTTGCTGGGCCGGACATCGCCGGTATCGGAATCGAATTTTTCCACCAGGGAAGCATGCTGGGCCAGGTGGACCACCACGTCGGGGCCGGCCTTCTTGGCGTTGGCCACGTTGACGATGAGCTCTTCCTCATGGATCACGTTCCGGGGGGTGGCGATGATCTTCTGGAAGGATTCCAGAGCATTCTCGATCTCATGGACCCAGGTCCGGTCCACCCACTTTTCCATCCGGCGGTTGGAGAACTGGATCTCATTGTCGGCGTGGGACACGGCATCCATGAAATACTCATAGAACTCCGTACTGCCGATGGCCCGGAGGACGCTCTTTGAAAATTTCAGGTATACCGGATCGATCACGGAAACCTTTTTCTTTGTTCCGGTCTTCTTTTCGGTTTTCTCTGCCAAAACGCTTCCTCCTTTTTTCGACAACAGGGGCTTGCCCCGATGGGTTATGGGTAACCGATGGACAAGCCGACAAGTGTGGACGGCGAGAGATTTCGGTTCAAATAAAAGTTTGGAAAACGCAGGAATACTTTGTGTATTTCAAGTTTTTCAAACTGCATAGTTGGGCCGAAAGATCCGGCGTCCACCGCAGACGGTTTGTTCGTCGGTTGCCCCGATCAGTTATTCTTCTTCAGCAGATCCACATAGGCCTTGCAGATGACCATGGTGTTCTTGCCGAAGATCTTATCCAGATAGGTGTTGAACTTGGTCAGCTCGTCCTTCATAAAGCCCAGGCTCAGAGACTCAAACTTACGAAGGACCTTCTTGGCCACGATGAAGTCGATGGCCTGAAGCTCCGTGCCGCCGCAGGCGATGAAGCAGGGCACATAGTCCCGAATCTGCTTCATAATACGGTTACCGAAGGCCAGACGGAAATTCTTGATCAGGTAGGCGTTGACCAGCTCCAGCTTGTCCAGGGCTGCCTGGGAAATGGGATGGTCCCGCTTGGCCTGGTCGAACAGGGCGTTCAGATGGTCCGTGGACACATAAACAGGGGGTGTCATCTCGCACTCGAAGGCGTCAGCCCGGCTGTCCAGGTCGATGGGAATGGCACGGTCGTAGACCTTATCCGCCACGGCGAAGGTAGAGTCGTCGTTGTTGATGGTGCCCACGAACCAGATGTTGTTGGTGATCTGCACCGTACCGCCCTCGATCAGGCAGGGGTCATTGTCCCACACGGCGGTGACGATGTCCACCTTCCATTCCTCCTGCCGGGGCATTTCCAGAATGGACAGCATTTCCGCGAAGTAATACTCCACACGGGCGATGTTCATCTCGTCCAGGATGACCAGGTGGGGATCCCGGTAGTAGTTGCCCTCGTAGATGGCCCGGAGGAATTCGGTTTCGGAATAGCGCTTGGTAAATTCGTTGAAGTAGCCGTACAGCTCCGTCCGCTCACGCCAGGAGGGCTGGACGGAAACCACGGTGGTATCCTTCTGGACGAACTTGCCGAAGGCATAGGGCAGGGAGGTTTTACCGGTACCGGAAATACCCTGCAGAATGACGATCCGGGCGGTGCCCAGAGCCGCCACGAAGTAGCGCATCATGTCCAGGTCGTAGTACAGCTTCAGCTGGGAGGCCGCATAGTTGCGGAACTGCTTGCAGAAATCCTCCAGGGTGATGTCGTTGTCGTAGACCGGGGGCTGGTACTCGGTTTTGTAATAGTTGTCCACGGTGGTCAGACGGAAGAAACGGCTCTCCGACGGATCCACGCAGGGGGAATCAAAGGTATTGCGGTTGGAGTTGGGGACGAATTCCGCCTCGGCGGCAGGCTCCGTCTCCTCGGCGGGGGCTTCCTCGGCGGGAGTCTCCTCCTGCGCCTGGTCCTGGAGCAGATCCTGGTCCTTCAGCACCGCGCCGTCACCGGCCAGCTCCGCCACCTTCATGGCCAGGAGCTTGTCCTTTTCGTAGTTGGCCCGGAGTAGGTCCCGCTGGAGCTGACGCACCTGGGCCGCCAGAGCATCATACTCCTTCACGGAGACCTTGAAGCGGAAGATCTTCTTCAGAAGCTTCGCCAGACCGATGACCAGCAGAATAATGATGATCACCAGCACCAGATTGGCGATCAGCAGCAGGATCCAGTCCATGGTAGTAAACTCGCTCTCGTACTGCTTGATGATCTCCATCCGCATGGGGAAATTCAGAAGGTAGTTCAGGAAATTAAAGAACGCGCCGAAAACCTCAAGAAAGGCCCGGAATACCCGGCCGATGTCCTGATAAAAATAGCGCAGGAAGTTATCCATGATGTTCACCTCTCGTTACCGGCATCCGGAAAGGCCCAGCGGGCCTTCCGAAGCGGCGAATTGTGGGGCCGCGCGGCGGATCAGCCTCCGCCGGCGGACCGGCACGGACTATCAACCGTTGTTATCTGCGGCGCTTTCCTCTGTCTTGGGGGCAGGGTTCTGGGTGGTCATGCTGGCCAGCAGCTCGGCCTTCAGCTTTTCACGGAGCTCAGCCTCGATGGCGGCCCGCTGCTTGGCGATCAGGGCCTCGATGTCCACCTCCTGCTGAGCGGTGAGCTTGGGCTCCTCAGCAGGCTTCTCCTCAGCGGGAGCTTCCTCTACGGGAGTCTCCTCGGCGGGCTTCTCCTCAGCGGGAGCTTCCTCTACGGGAGTCTCTTCCGCAGGAGTCTCCTCAGCGGGAGTTTCTTCCGCGGGCTTCTCCTGGGCAGGAGCTTCCTCCACCACAGGCTCAGCAGCGGGGGCTTCCTCCACAGGGGTCGGTTCCGCGGCGGGAGCGGTCGCTTCCGCAGGCTTTTCAGGGGCGGGGGCAGGGGCGGGCTGCTCCACAGGGGCCGGAGCGGGGGCAGGCGGTGCCACCGGCTGGGCAGCGGCCATGGAGGCCATCATCTCCTGCCGGAGCTTCTCCCGGATCTCTGCCTCGATGGCGGCCCGCTGGGCCTCCCGGGCGGCGGCCTGCTTGGCCTCCTGCTGTGCCAGCAGATCCTCGGTACGGCCACGCTCCTGCTCGTACTTGATGCGGTTCTTCACGTTCTGGTACTCGAAGAGGACCCGGAAGAACTGGACCAGATGGAACAGGAAGAACAGGAACACAGGGACAACCACCACGATCAGGAAGCCCGTGCTGGTCTGCAGATAGTCAAAGACCTTGCCAACGCCGGGCACACGCACGGCGTACTTACCCACGATTTCGGACTCATGGACCGTCAGGGGGTCGGTTACGGTATTGGCGTCACCTTTGGTCTCAAAAATCAGGTAGCCGCCGCCGTCATAGATCTCGTGGATTTTGTGGGTGTTGAGGACGCGTTCACCGTTGATGACGGTCCAGTAGGTGATGATGTCGCCCTTACGGAGCTCGCCGGGATCATCGACAGCGGTATCGAAGATCAGGTCGCCGGGAAGCAGGGTGGGGTACATGGAGTCGGTCTGGATGGAGAACATCCGGATGCCGAGGATGCTGGGGACGCCGCTGCCGGAGGTGGAGACATAAGAAACGTAAGTACACACGGCGGCCAGGGCAATGGCCAGCACCAGGATCACGTTGACGATGGTATTGAGAATACCGCCGCCCTTGGATTCTTCTTCCACTTCCACGTTCTGGGGATTCTTGTTCTTGTTTTCCTTTTCCTTCTTCATTTGGAGAAAACTCCCTTCTTTTCTCGTTGACTATCTAAAAGCAGCTTGTTGAAGGCTGCGATTATTCGATGGGTTGCAGGCCGGACTGGTCGCCGGGCTCTGTGGAGAACTGGATATTCGCGATGATCTGGGCATCCTGGATCTTGTTGGTGCAGTCCGTATCCTGGCCCTCCAGCCAGATATAGACCTCGATGAGCACCGTTTCCCTGGCGTCCAGCTCGAAAAGGAGCAGGTCCGACTGGAACTGACCCAGGTCCTTGACCACCACATTCCGCTGGACGGGGTAAGCCTCGGTCCAGGTGGAGGCGGTCTGGAGGATCATATTCTCCGGATCGGTAAGGTTTTCGGTGCCCCGGATGCCGGGGGTGGGCACATAGCCCTCGGAGCCGTCGATGTGGGCATCGCAGTTGGGCTCGTAGATGTAGAATCTGGGTTCGGCTTCCGTGGGCTGGCCGGTCTCGTCCAGGTCCGTGATCCGGATGCCGATGCGGATAGCGGTTTCCGCGCCCTGACCGCCGTTTTGGTGGAGGATCTCCTGATCGTCCCACAAGGGGGTGCCAATGACGTAGGTGCCGGAGCCGTTGATGCCCTCGTCCACCTCCACCGCCGGGGAAAGGGAAACCTTCACGGGGGTATCGGTGCGGGCGTAGAAGGAGGCTTTGATGTAATAGCCGTCCAGATTGTCCTTGTTGGCGTGGCGCTGGTCGTTCAGGGGCTCCCACAGGGAGTAATCCCGGAGACGGCCATCGATGCCGTAGCTGGCGGCGTAGAACCGCTGCTCGTCGTCGACCCAGGTAACGGGCCGCAGGGGGGTGGTCACATCCACCATATCCCGGAAGTCCAACTGGAGCTTCCAGTCTTCATCGGGGGCGGCATAGTCCAGGGCCAGCCGCAGGCCGGTGGGGGAATTGATGTACATATTCATGTCGCTGACCCGGGGGGTCGCGCTGATGGAGAACCAGGTGTAGGTGGCCACTGTAAACAACGACAGCAGGATCATCAGCATATACAGGTACAGGACAATGGTCCAGGCTTTGACGGGTTTTTTGCGCTGTTTGCTCACTGGTTTCTCCTTTCTTGAGGAATTTTCGAAAAAAGGGACGGCGGCCGGGGCAGTGGGCATCCCGCTGCACTCCATGCGGGAAGGCCACACAGGCCGTGTGGGATATTGGGAATACCGCCCCCCCCGAAGGGGACCTTCCCCGCTGGGGAAGGTGGCACGAATTCGGCCATAGGCCGGATTCGTGACGGATGAGGCGCGGCAGGATACTGCGTTTCCGCATTGGGTTTCGGCGAATTCGTTACCGCCTTCTGCCCTCATCCACCGCTTCGCGGTCCCCCTTCCCCAGTGGGGAAGGTTTTTTCCCGGAGCTGATGCGGCGGTCCCTGGCGGGACTGCCCACAGCCGCCGAATTGTCCGACACTCCCCAGCCCGGGGTCACCCCCGGGCCGGGGTTTTGTCTGATTACTTACAGGCCGGTATCAACCGACGGGGTTAGGGATTAGCCGCCAGTAGTGGGAGCAGTGGTAGTCTCAGGCTCGGTAGTGCCGGTCTGGCCCTGCAGAGGAGTATAGTTCATGGGAACCAGGTTGGCGGAGGAAGCGAACTGCAGGTTCATCTTGCCGGTCATAGAGGTAGCAGCGGTAGCGGCGACCATGCCGTTATTGACTACAGTACCATCCAGGTAAACCAGGCAGGACAACTGGATCGCCTCACTCTGGGGCAGAGCAATGATCTTGTTGTCGGTGGACTTAACCTCTCTGACAGCACCAGTGGTAGTTTCAGCGATGTAGTAGGTAGTACCCTCTACAACGGTGCTCTTATCTTCCACCGCAGTATAGGTTTCAGAATCAGCAGCCTTGGTATAGATGGTAGTAGTATCATCGGCAATCTGCTCAGCAGTAGCGGTCTTGTAAGTGGTGGTGGTTTCGGTTTCAAGGGTATAGATGTACATCTTAGCGGTCCAGCCCTCGGAGGACAGCACAGCATTGCCGACATCCAGCTTGGCGGTGGCCACAACCTTGTTGTTTTCACCGTCGAAGGTGAAGAACACAATGCGGATGGCACCCATCAGAGCCTTGACCTGCTCGTCGGAGAAGTCAGCGGTGGTGGCCTTGAAGGTCATGGTGGATCCGTGACCCATGGTGGTCACGTCGCTGCCCTCGATCTGGGCACCGGTGGAACCCTCATAGATGCGGTCCACAGCGTCCTGCTGCAGCAGCAGGTCGGACTCGGCAGCGTTGGTCCGGAAAGCCATATCGATGACATAACCGAAGAAGTCGGAGATGGGCATGACCTGAGCACCCTCAGTGGGCTGGGGCGCACCGGCATCGGCCACGACAGTGCCCACCGCAGTCAGATGGGAGGGCTTGACGGTGGTCTTGGTGGCCATACGGGCCTTCATATTGGAAACGCTCAGGCTGCCGTACTTGATTTCCTTGATGACGATGGCAGCATCGTAGTCGCCGCAGTGGTCAGCCACGTCCGCATACACACCGCCGCCAGTACCCATAGAGACGGTAATGCCGTTGCCGATGGTCTGAATCAGACTGTTGATGCTTTCGTCGGAGGTGATATCCTTGGCAGGAATATCGTTGACGGTCATAGTATCGGGGTTAGCCAGCAGGTTCAGAGCGGGAGAGAGCTGAGCCCAGGTAATGCTGTCACCGGACAGATCCTCCAGCAGATCCTTGGCATCCTCAACCTTTTTCACACTTGCAGCAAGAGCGTTAATCTTGTCCTTGATCTCCTGGGGGACGACTGCACCATACTTCTGCAGTTCTGCGATAACATCGTTTACAGACTTGGTTTCGTCTTCAACGATACCTTGGAATGCCTTGAACTCGGTATCGTCCATGCCGCCTTCCACGCCATCCTGGGAAGCACCGTAGGCCAGAATATACTGACGGTAAGCGTTCTCAATGTGCTGCAGAACACCAACCTCGCCCTCAGTACCCAGCAGGTCATTAACGATAGCCAGCAGAGCCTCGACATCGTCCTGGGTGTAGGTAGCACCTTCGCCGCCGGTTCCCTTCTTAATGGCGATGTTGGCCAGAGCGTTGCCGTTGGAATTCAGGGAGGCAGAAGCATCGTCCTTGGCCTTGGTCATAGAGGTGGCGGCGTTGGCCCGGGCGTTCCGGTAGGCCAGCTCACGGTCAGACATGCCGGAAGCGGTACCCACAGCACGGATACCGTAGGATGTGTTCACAGGGAACGCACCATCTACGAAGGTACTGTTGACCGTGTTGCCGGTCAGGGTGCTGACACGGCCGTCGGCACCGTAGGTGGGAGTCTTCAGCATGGTGGATGCAGCAAAGGAGGTAGGATTACCATTGTTGTCATAGACACCATTCAAAGCGGCAGGATAGAGGGTGATCTTATCCAGGCCGTAGGTGGTATTGTCGCTGACATCCACCAGGTTGCCCCAGGTGGTATTCCGCAGAGCAATCGTTGCCTCAGGAGGCAATACCTGAGCAGAGTTGGTATCGATGGTAGTCAACTGACCGTCAGCAGGCAACAGGGCCATTTCCAGGTTACCGTTGGCACCGACGGCGGTGTTGATGCCGGTGACCTCAGGTGCGGTAGACAGGGTGAACCACGCATAGGTGCTGGAGACCATCATGATGGAGGAAACCAGCAGCATGCAGATCGCAGCCATCAGCTTGGTTTTGATATCACGCTGACGCTTGGATTGTTTCTTAGCCATTGTCTTTTTTCTTTCCTTTCGAAATAGATTTGCGCGTTTTATCTCCCGCCGGAGCTATGTAGCCCGCTTCCGGGTGGAGTGCGACCCGGTCACGGAGGACATATGATTTTCTGGCACCGCAGGTGCCCTTGGCCCCCGCTTTCAAGAGGGGGCTGGCAAAAATCAGACGAAGGCTGATTTTTGACTGGGGGGAGAACGAATTACTGACTCCCCCGGCCCCTGCGGGGCCACCCCCCTCATAAATGCGGGGGGCGAGGCGGCTTCGCCGCCGGGCGGGCAACCACAGGTCGCCCCTATGCACAGTGGTTTATTCGGGATCCGTGGGGGTGGGGTTATCCCAGAAGGTCAGGCCGTCCCACAGAGACTCCCACCAATCCTGCTCCTCCTGGGCGTTCTCGCCCACAAGCTGGATCAGGAAGTCCATGCCCACATGGCCGCCGATCTTCTCGTTGGTGCAGTCCGGGTCGTCGCCCTCCAGCCAGATCACCACGGTGTACTTGTGGGTATCTCCCGGGGCTACGGAAAGCTGGCTTCCTCCCGCCACCGTCAGGTCCGACAGGAAGGGAATGGGGATCACCCGCTCGTAGGTGTAGCGCTCGGTCTGGGCGATGGTCTCGTACTGCTCCTCCGGAAGCTTGGCGAACTGGCCCATGGGCCGGTCGATATAGCCCCGGCTGTTGTCGTCATAGGCAGGCAGGGCCTCGGCTTCGCCGGTCTCCCCGTTTGCCTTGGCGTGGAAGGTCATTTCTCCGTCCTCGAAGATCATGACCCACACCGCGTCCGACAGGCTCAGGCTCTCGGAATTCAGGTTCATGTACCACTCGTAGTCCACAGTGGACTGGCCCTCGTTCCGGCAGTAGAAGGTGTAGGCAAAATAATCGGCGTTGTGCTGGCCGTCGATGGTGTCCAGATCGTCGGGCAGGTGGGAAATGGACACGCAGGGCACATTTTCCGCCGGCGTACAGAACAGGTAGGTCACCGGATTCTCGAAGCCCACGGTCTCGGAAAGGATGAAGCCCTCCCGGAACATGGCATCGGTCATGTTGATGGTGAAGTGGCCCCGCATCTGGGTCACGGTGGAGTAGGTGAACAGGGTGGCCAGCAGGGCTGCCAGGGCACCCAGCAGGGCCCACAGGCCCCGTCCGTGGAAGAACCACCGCAGCCACAGCAGGAACCTGCCCTTGTCGAAGTACAGGCCCATGTTGGTGGCCGTCAGCTCGAAGTCCGACTTTTCCTTCAGGCCCTGTTCCTTCATCTGCTTGCGCAGGATCTTCCGGCCGGCCTTGATGGCGGCCACCTGCTCCCGGGTCAGGACCTCGCCCGCCCGCTTCCGCCGGAAAATAGGCCGGCGCTGCTTCTTGCCGATGGGGTTATCCGCCGCGATCAGCAGCAGTTCCAGTTTCTGTTCCTTGGCCATGGCTTATTTCTCTCTGGCCAGGGAGTCCCGGATCAGCTCATCCTCGCTGACGGTCAGGCCCGTGATGGTGCCGCTGGCGCAATCCACGCCGCAGGCCGTCAGCCAGGCCAGGGCATCGTGGCTGTCCGCTCCGCCGCCCAGGACGGTGAAGCCCGCCTGCCGCAGGGCAGTGATGGCGCTGGCCGTCTCCTGCTTCAGGTGCAGCTCCGGCGCCAGCCGCAGGTACAGGAAGCCCATGGCCTTCAGCTTGTCCGCCGGTAGCTTGTCCGGATGGTAATTGTCCACCATCAGCCGGATGCCGTTGCGCAGGTACCGCTCGATAATCTCCGTGGTGGCCTTGTTGGCCTGGAGGACGGTGTCCTCCGGGATGGTCAGCAGCAGCTTGTTCCGGTCGATGGGCTGGTCCTTGAAGAGCTGATTGAACCGCTGGAGCTGTGTGCCCTGGAGATAGAACTGGGGCATCATTTGCAGCAGGATATGCCGCACCTCCAGCTTGCAGTTTTCGATTCGCAGAAGGGCGTCAGCGGCCTCATAGAGGAAGTAGAAGGACACATCCACCAGCAGATCCTTCCGCTCCAGCATATCCGCCACTTCCGCGGCGCCCTCCGTCTCACCGGGCCGGTCGGCAATGCCGCCGAACCAGGGAATGGCCTCGTAGGCCACGACGGTGCCCTCGGGATCCGCCACCATGGGGCGGTAAGCCAGGCCCATGGGCCGGTCCTTCCGCTTTTCCACAAGTGGGACGGTCTTGGGCAGGGTCATGGTGTAGTAGATGTACTTGTTGTATACCGCCCGGCACTTGCTCCGGGCACCCTTCAGGACCTCCATCAGCTCCGGAGACCACAGGGTCCCCTCCTGGCTGAAGATGGTCTGCAGGGCTTCGTCAAAGGGATTTTCGGATTTGGTCTCGGCGGAGAGCCGGTCCAGCTCCTTGGCCAGGCCCACAAGCTGGGCGATGGGGCTGATGGCATTGCCCCGGCGGCCGGCGGGATAACCGCTGCCGTCCCAGCGCTCCATATGCTGCTCACAGCTCTCCCGGATCATGAGCCAGGGGATGTTTTCCGTGGGCATCTCGATCATTTCGCCCTTGCGCTTCTCCTTGGCCCGGACGCCCCGCTCCTGCAGGGTGGCCACCAGCAGGCGGCCGTCGGTGGTGTACTTGCGGTACACCGCCTGCTCCTCCTCGGTGAAGTCGCTGGCCCAGAGCTGGTACTCCGGGGGCACCAGGGCCTTGCCAAGCTGGTGGTACATACCGCACTTGTAGGCCAGGTCCGCGTATTTGCCCTGCATCCGCTCGGCACCCTCGTTGGTCTTGGTGCCGAAGGAGCCGGCGCAGGCCTGGACGAAGAGGGCCTGGGTATAGGCCGCCACACGGACGGACTGCTGCCGGATCACGGGAGCCAGGCCCCGGAAGGCCTCGTCCCAGGTTTCGTATTCTTTACGCTTCCAATTCAGATTATCTGCCATGCTTGCCCTCCTCTTTCATCAGAAGTCGTCGTCGATGTCGTAATCCACCAGAGGGGTATCGTCCTTCTGGTTCTTCCGCTTCCGGGCGACATAGATCACGATCACCGCGGCCAGGACCAGGTTCAGTGCCAGGCTCACGAAGAACAGCACAGGCCAGACCTGGTGCAGGGGAATGTTACAGAATTCGTCGGAGGGAGGCACCACGACCTCCACCTCCTGGATCACCTGCTCAGGGGTGTTCAGGTCATCCATCTTAGCCTTCAGCTCCCGCAGCAGGCTCAGAAGCTCCGCGGTGGTGGAATTCACCGCGTCCTGGTCGCCGCTGGTCAGCAGGCTGTTGCCCCGGTTCACGGCTTCCACCAGCCGGACCCACAGGTCCGACAGGTCCTCGGTGTCCATCCATTCGGACACGGCTTCCAGGGCATCCTTCAGGGCGGTGTAGTCCATGCGGACCAGGGCGGCGATGGCGTCCTTCAGCAGATCCGCCGCCTCATCGATGACCGCCTGGTCGGTGCTTTCCAAAGCTTCCATGGCGTAGGCCAGAGCCGCGGACAGGATCTCCCAGGAGGACTTGGTATAGTCCGCCTGATTCAGGCCGTTGGCCAGGGCGATCTGCCGCTCCAGCATGGAGAAATCCAGGCCGTCGGGCCGGGAGGGCTCCGTGGGGTCATCGGGATTCTCGGTGCCGCCGCCTCCGCCGCCGCCCACCCGGACCTTCACGGTGGCGTTGTCCGTGGTGTAGCCGGTCATGTTGCCCATGGCATCGGTGACGGTGGCGTGTTCGAATTTCAGGGTGACGGTGCCGGTATTGGCATCGCCCTCCCGCAGGACCACCACGAAGGTGATGACGATATCGTGGGGCCGGGAGTCCGTGGAATACAGGAAGGCCGCGCCCTTGGTGACCTCACCGGCGGCACCGGTGAAGCCCTTGACGTACCAGCTTTCCACCAGGTTGTTGGGGTCGCTGAGTTCGAAGGTGCCGTCCACGCCGTAGACCTGGGAATAGGTGAATTTCAGCTCCACCACCCGGCCGGGGGCGGCGGTGACGGTGTTGCCCGCGGCGGATGCCGTGGGCACGGCGGCAAATACCAGGATCAATACCAGCAGAAGCGCTGCGGTCTTTTTGAATTGTCTCACAGTTTTTCCTCCTTACTGGTTTTCATGGATTTCGTCGACCATTTCCAGCCACTTGGCCCAGGCTTCCTCCGGATCCCCGGACTCGGCCAGCAGGAACCACTTGGTCATGATCCGGGTGGCGTCACCGGCCTGGACGATGCCGTTGCGGGCCGCGTCGGCGGCCAGCAGCCGGGCTTCGCCGTCGGTGGAATAGGTCACGCCGTTGTAAATGTTCATCATCACGATGGCGTCACCGGCCTGGATCACACCGTCCAGGTTGGTATCGCCCACCACGATGACCGTGTAGTTGGCTGTCGCCACCACATGGGAGCCGTGGACAAACTCCACGGTGATCTTGTCCGCGGTCTTCACCAGGCCGGTGCCGTCGTTGCCGGCGATGGTCAGCCGGACGGAGTCCGTCTGGCCTCCGGTCAGGGTCATAGCCTGGGACAGGCCGTTCAGGGACAGGCCGTTCATAGGATGCAGATCCAGGAACAGGTGCTGGTCCTCGATCCAGCTCAGGGCCACATCGGGCCGGGCGGTGGTGACGGTGATGGCCGTCAGCGCGTAGGCCGCGCCGTTGTAGGCGGCGGTGAAATTGGGCACCGTGGAGCCCACCTTCAGCACATCGGCGGAGGTGCTGAGCTGATGCTGGGCATCGGCGATGAAGAAGTAAGCGTCCTCCATGGTCAGCTTCTCCGGGTTCACCACCAGGATGCTCTGAGGCAGGGTATAGGCGCCGGAAACCAGGGTGACCTCCTTGTGGAGGATAATGCCGGTGCCCAACTGGGAAACCAGCACCTCCCAGGCCTTTTCAAAATTGTTGGTGCGGATCAGGGTGTTGCCGTTGGCATCCTGGACCTCGATGGCACCCTTGAAATCGGCGCTGGGATTCAGGATCCGCAGGCTCAGAGCCACATCTCCGGTGGTCAGGACACAGTGGGCGTTGTACACATCCCCGCCCAGGGTTCCGCCCTGGAGCAGGCGGTTTTCGTCGAACTCGTACCAGCCCTCCCCGGTGCTCAGGGTGCTCAGGGCGGCGGTATCGGTCTCCACCGGCAGGAACCGGGCCAGGGCGCACAGGTAGCCGTGGAAGACCCCCTCCAGGCGGGCAGCCACAGCGGTCTCCGCCTCAACGCCCAGGGCCTTGGCCATGGCGGCGAAGTCCGTATCCGGCTTCAGGGACCGGAAGGCGCTGTTCAGCTCCGCCAGAGTCACCTGGTCGAAGGCAGCCTGCAGGCCCTTGAAATCTTCCTCATTCAGGGCGGTGATCAGGGCCGTCCGGGTGGATTCTCCGGCGACGCTGGCAATGAGCACCGCCATAACGGTGATGTACTCTTCATTGGTGGTCAGGTCCACATCCACATCCATGGCCGCGGAGCCGGTGACCTTCAGGGTCCGGGTGGACCGGTCGAACTGCGGCCGGTCCAGCGCCACGGTGATGACGGACTTTTTGACGATGTTCTTCATGGCGCCGGCCAAAGCGGCGACACCGCTGTGGTCCCCGGGGGCGAAGGTCAGGGTCAGGGTCGCGGCCTTGTGGTTCTCCGTATCGGGGCCCACGGTCAGATCCAGGTAATCCTCGGTTTCATTCTTCACATGGACCAGGGAGATGGACCAATGGGAGGTCCGCAGGCTGTAGCTGGCGATGGGACCGCCGTTGGCAGCGGCATTCTCAATGGCGGTGAAGTTCAGCAGGTCGGAAATGACCCGGTTCACGAAACCGGAGACGCCGTCGGCGGACACGCAGTCCAGGGTCTTGTTGATCAGGGTCGCCACATCCCGGCTGCCCTGGACCAGGGATTCCATATCCAAGGCATTGGCGCTGAACACCGGCTTGCCGTTGACGGACAGAGACGCGGAGGAAATGTAGTTCATGGCCACATCCAGGGCGATGTCCATACCCAGAGCCTGGGCATCGGGCAGGTAGCCCGTAACGGCATCGGGGATCAGGAACACGGTGACGCTGCCGGTGTCGTCGGTGTCGACGGTATAGCGGACGCTGTGGACCGCGCCGTTCTCCTGAACATAGCCCTCCTTCAGGAAGCCGGACACATCGGCGGCAAAGGTGCCGCCCATTACGGACACATTGCCGGTCACGGTGCCCGTGACACGGCCGCCCTCGTCGGTATCCAGGGTGGAGTCGGTGATGATCAGGCTGCAGGAGGCGTTGATATTGCCCTTCAGGGTCATGCCGTTCAGGTCCAGGATCACGGTGCGGCCGGTGCCGCCGCCGAAATTCAGGTCCCCGGTCACATCGCTCAGCAGCAGCACCACGGCATCGCCGGCGATGGAGCCCACCCGGGCGGGCAGGTTGTCGGTGTAGTCGATCTTGTTCAGAGTGCTGGCGGCGTTCAGGTCCAGCACCGCCGCCTGATACTTGGCCTCGGTGTTGTCCAGATGGGCCACCGCGGTGCCCTTGAAGGTGCCGCCGGGCTTATACTCCTTGATCATGCCAAGCTGCACGGACAGGGCCACGGGGTCGATGCCCGCCAGGATCAGCAGCTCCTCCACGAAGTGCTTGCCCTCAAAGTCCACGGACATGACCATGCCTTCCTGATCGAAGTCCACCGAAGTGCCCTCATGGTTCAGGAATTCCTTGACGAACTGGTAGTAATTCTCAAAGCCCGTCAGGTCCCGGGAATGGCCCAGCTTCTTCAGGGTGTTGGTAAAGGTCTTGGTATCGGCCTCGGAGTCCATGAGCACTTCCACATAATCATAAAGGAAGCGGAAGGCGATCTGCTGGTCGATGGCGTTGACATCGGAGCGGTCCAGGTTGCCCGTGGCCAGCAGGGCAGTCAGGTAGGCCTCATAGGCCTTCTCCGGCAGGTCCAGGCCCACGGTCATGATGCCGTCCCGGGACTGGAAGTTCATATAGGGATCGATCTTTCCCAGGGCCCGGCACAGGGTTCCCAGCTTGCCGGGAACGGCGGTCAGGTTGATGGTGAATTCCAGATTGTTATAGTGCAGGTCCGACGCGCTGTTGCCAAGCTGCATGGAGGTGGTCAGCAGCTTGCCCCGGCCCTGATTGCCCAGGGTGATCAGCGTCTGGCTGCCGAAGGAATTGTCCCACAGCACCGCGTCGATGAGGGTCTGTGCGGAGATCTCCACGGAGCCGGATTCATTCAGGTACACCAGGCCGGAGCCGTTGAGGCCCACATAGCTGTAGCCGGAATTCAGCAGACCCATAGCGAAGTTCATAAAGTCGCTGGTGGAAATATTGGCGGTCAGACCGGTATAGATGCCGTTGCTCTTGGTCAGCACAAAGGCGGGCTTGGAGGCACTGGCCCCCACGGCCTTGTTCAGGGCTGCCACCATTTCCTCAATACGGGCCTCGCCCTCGTTGACGGCGGTACGGGTGATGGTATAAACGCCGTTTTTGAACAGCCGGTCCAACTGCTCGGTCTTAAAGGTATAGCTGCCCTGGTCCCGGACGGTGCCGTCAATGGTGTACTTGTACACATAGCCCGGGGTGGTATGGGAGGGCAGGAGGATGGTCAGATTCTGAACGGTAATGGTCTGATCCGCCTCCCCCTGGATCTTCACGGTGTAGACCTTGGGCGCGTAGGTGTGGTACACGTTCACCGTTTCCTTCAGGGAAGTGCCCACCAGGGCATTCAGGTCCGGACCCTGAACGGACAGGTCGTAGTAGACCACCTTGGTGCCCAGGGTGGTATCCACGAAGGTCTTGACCTGAGCCATCAGGGAATCCACGGCGGCCTGGGTCAGTACGGTGCCGTAGTCGTAATCGGGGGTGGTGAAGGTGCCGGTGGTGCCGCCGGCGTTGACGATGATCTGGACCATGACCCGGCTCTCGTCCAGGGCGGTGATGGAATCGGACATGATCCAGGCGGTGCCGGCGGTCTCGTTGACCACCTGGCCGGAGCTCTCCAGAGCCTCCACCAGCCGGTTCAGATTCTCGCTGCGCACATCGATGGCAGCGTTGGGAGCTGTCAGGGCAGCGCGGACCTCCGCCATGATCTGCTCCAGGCCGGCGATCTTTTCCGCGTATTCAGGATAACCGGCGGAGCCAACCATGACCTCCAGAGCGGCCTTCTTCTCATCGTCCGCCAGCAGGTCGGACAGGTAGCCGCTGAGGGCATCGATTTCAGCCAGCACGGTGTCGCTGTTTTGATAATAGTAGAGTAGGCCGCCGCTGTTGCTGTCCAGATAGGCACCCAGAATATTGTAGATTTTAAGCTGGTTGTTGCTGTCCAGGCTGTTGGCGATGATAGAGCCCACCACGCTCTTGAAATAGGCGCGCAGCTCCAGGTTCTTGGCATCGTTCTCGTTGCCGTCGCCGGGGGTAAAATCGGTGACATCGATGACACCGGACAGAACGCCCAGCTTCACCTTATCCAACTGGCCCATGGTGGTATGGTAGGAGGCCAGCCGGTCCAGGACCTCCTTCTGGCCCTGGGCTTCCTGCTTCAGCGTCACCGCAAGATCCAGAATCTGCTGGACCTCGCTGACGGAATGGTTGGTCAGATTCAGGATGTAACGGACCTTCACCGCGTTCTCGCTCCAGGCCACGGTATAGCCGGAGAACCGGTTCTCGGTGCCGTTGGCGCCGTAGCTGTAGGGGGTCCAGTTCAGGCCCGCGTAATCGGAGGGGTAGGCGCTTTCCACAGTCAGGGTGCCCTGAGAAAGGGTCAGCAAGGCCTCCGCGTCCGTATGGTCAGGCTTGCGGACGTGGATGATCTCATTATTCTTCAGCGCGCCGGAGCCCAGGATGCCCTGGGTCACAGAATTGCCGAAATTCCCGGCCACCACGCTGTACAGATCCGTCACCGTGTAGGCCTTGCCCACAGCCCGGTCAATGGTCACGCTGCCCCGGACGATGTACACATCGCCCTGACGGTAGGTAACGCCGCCGATGAAATAGTCATAGGACATGGCGGGGTCCGGGTGGGACGGCAGCACGATCCACTGGCCGTACTGGTAGGTCTTCTGGATGTTGCCGTCATAAGCGAAGGTGACGGTATGGTTCTTGGGGGTGTAGGTCAGGGTATAATACTGGTTGGGATTCTGACCGTCCACGGCGGAGCCGATGTTGGTATCCAGGGCGGCATTGTAGCAGGACAGGTCGATGTCCAGGGCTTCCAGCTCCGCCTCCAGAGTCCGGGCCGCGGCACGGACGGAATCGATGGAGGTGCCGCCGGCCATTTTCCGGACGGTGTTCCGGCTGGCCTGGGTCAGGGCGCCCAGGTCATTATAATAGTGGACATTCACGGCAATGGTCACGTCCACCATACTGGTGTTGCGGACCAGGGTCACAGTGGTCCGCAGACCCTCCCGGATGGTCACATCGGAGGCCCGGGTCAGGCCGTCGCCCAGATTGGCCACGTACTGGTCCAGGGAAACATAGCTGGCGTTCTCCGCCAGCAGGCCGGTGGTGGCAGAATCCCAGGGCTCCGCGGCGACAGGAGCCAGGGTGCTTTCCAGATTTCCGGCAATGCCCGCCAGGGTCTTGAGCTGCTCGCCGGTTTCCTTGGGCAGCCAGCCGTTCTTGATGAAGATCTCCATGTTGCTGGCCATGGTGGTCAGGGCTTCATTCAGGATGGTCATGCGCTCCACAAAGGCGGACACCTCGGAACGCATTTTGGTGCCCTTGTTCAGGAGAAATTCAGTTTTGCTGCCGTTGTCGTATTCGGCGGCCAGGATGCTCAGGCTCAGCTTGCCGCCGTTGGCGGTCATCTGGTTATCCAGCCAATAAACAGCGTTTTTGCAGTCGGTGCTGAAGCCAAAGCTGGCGATGGAGGTCACAATGCCCTCATCGGCAAACTTCACCAGCTCGGGCATGGCCTTTTCCAGCACATACAGGTTGCCCTGCTGGCCGCTGATGGTATCCAGATTTGCGACGCCCTGCTTCAGCACATAGGCGGCATCCAGGAGCGCGCTCTGCTTCTGGGCGCTGACGGAGATGGTCAGGGCATACTCCACCTCCAGAGAGAAGGCGTCCCCGGTGTAGGTATATGTACCGGTGCCGGAGGTCAGGGAAATGCCGGACTCCACCACCTTGCCGTCGGGATCGATCAGGTCCGCGGACACAGGCTTCCAAATATAGCCGCTGCCGCCGTTGAACTCCTTAGCCTCGATGGTCTTGGCGGCGATGTTCACGGAAATCAGGTTCTCC
Organism: Oscillospiraceae bacterium; assembly: GCA_017501695.1. Classification (GTDB taxonomy): domain Bacteria; phylum Bacillota; class Clostridia; order Oscillospirales; family Oscillospiraceae; genus Faecousia. The sequence continues at coordinate 14,327 of JAFVWL010000110.1, read as the reverse complement.
GGATCGTTGGGCTTGTTGAAGCTGTAGCTGCTGCCGGACAGCAGGCCGGATTTGAGCAGGCTCTTCTGACTTTCGGGCATATCGTAGTTTTCTGCCACCAGATCGCCGTCGGTCACCGTCACCCGTTCGTTGGTCACGGCGAAAACGGGGGTAATCAGACCCACCGTGCCGTTGGATATCAACAAGATCAATGCCAGGACCAGGGCAATTCCCCGGAGCGGTAATGACTTTCTGATGTTCATCCAGTTTCCCTCCTGATCAAAATTAGATCGAAAGATCCGTCAAAATCCGCAAAATACGGGACAGATCACGCAATATTTACACGAAAATCCCCATAGATACTACCCCAAAAACAGGGTGCATTTCTGAGTGTACTTCGGACAATAGTCAATATTACTATAACATAAACGGATGTGAAATTCAATATGAATTATTCAAATAATTATAAAATATTACAATCTTGCATTGATTTGTAATCATTTTCCATATTTTTAGGGGTTCTAAGTAGGCATTTCTCAAATACTATATATCTTTGTAACAGAAATTTAATAATCTGAGGCAACATTTTGCCACTTTTTATGGGATCCGTATAATGCATCACCCGGATATTATGCAATCCTACAAATTTTTTAATTCGCGGGAAATTTACGAGTTTTCCCGATGATCGGCATGATTTTCGCATCATTACAAGCGTTCTGATTTAAGGCTGAATTACCGACCAAATAAAAAGCGATGCCGGCACTTTCGTGCCGGCATCGCCGGTTAAAGGTATGCTATTGGGAAAACCGGGAGATTACTTGCTGCTGTAACGGCCGGTCTTCTTCATGGCGATGACGAACCAGGCCAGAACACCCATGCCGATGACGCTCAGCACCATCAGGGTGATGTACAGGCCGGCGGCGAACTCATCACCGGTGGGAGGAGCATCCAGAGCGGGGATGATCCGGGACTGGACCTCGCCACAAATCTTACAGGTACGCTCCTCACGGCCCTCAACACCGATGTCGGGCTCAACAACGGTGATCCAGTCGGTCCAATCATGCTCCAGAGCGGGAGTGGTGATGGTCTGACGGCTCAGTTCCTCACCGCAGACGGAGCAGTAGATGACTTCGTCATAGCTGCCTTCCACGCCGCAGGAAGCGGGAACCTCGTTCTCCTTCACAGCCTCGGCAGGCACATGACCCAGAGCGGGAACGGTAACAGTCTCGCGGCTGATCTCATGGCCACAGACGGAGCAGTAGATAACCTCGTCATAGGAGCCGTCGTGGACGCAGTCAGCGGGAACCTCGTTCTCCTTCACAGGCTCAGCGGGAGTGTGATCAACGATGGGCAGGATCTCGGATTCGACCTCACCGCAGACGGAGCAGACGCGTTCCTTCTTACCGACCTTTTCACAGGTGGGCTCTTCAACGACGGTCCACTCGCCCCACTCATGACCCAGAGCGGAATCGTGAACGGTTTTACGCTCCAGCTCCTCGCCACAGACCTCACAGTAAATGACTTCATCGTGGGAACCGGGAGTGTCGCAGTCGGGAGCGACCACGTTCTCGTAAACGGGGGCACCGGGCACATGCTCCAGAGCGGGGACGGTCACGGTGTTGCGGCTCAGTTCCTCACCGCAGACAGAGCAGTAGACGACCTCGTCGTAGTGGCCTTCGACACCGCACTTGGCATCGACCTTGTTCTCGATGACAACCTCGCCGGGCTTATGACCCAGGGCGGGATCAACCACGGTCTCACGGCTCAGCTCGATGCCGCAATCGGCACAGTAGACAACCACATCGTGGGAACCGGGGTTGACGCAGTCAGCGGGAACCACGTTCTCAATCTTGGTGATGGTGTTGTCGTGCTCGCACTCATCGAACAGCTCCAGGGTCAGGGTGACGGTAGCGGAAGCCTCAGCGTAGACGGTGTAGCCACGGAAGGAGGCATCGGGCTTTCTGGTAACGGTGTGGGACCAGACGTAGACGCCGTCATCATCCTGATCCAGGCCGCCCAGGACGCTGTTGCGGCCGGTGATGTCCAGAGTCTCCAGAACCTTGCCGGCGGCGCACAGGAAGATGTGGTACAGATTCTCAACACGCTCAGCCTCGGCGGTGTCGACCTCGACACCCAGCTTCTCGCACAGCTCAGCGAAGGACTCGTTTCTGTTCAGAGCCTTCAGGGCGGTGAAGATATCCTCGATGGAAATCTTATCGATTTCCTCCTTCAGCTCAGCCTGCTTGCCGGTGTTCAGGGCGGCGATCAGAGCCTCAGCCTTTTCGGGGTTGCCGTTGGCCAGGACCACAGCCACGATGGTGCGGTACTCGGCGTAACGGAACTTCAGGGTAACGTTCAGCTCAGCGGAGCCTTCCACGAACAGGTCGTTGGCGGCGCCGTCATAGATGGGCTGCTTCAGATCCACATTGGCGTTCACGTCAACATGGTCAGCCAGTTCCTTCAGCAGGTTCAGGACGCGGTTCTTGTTCTCGCCAACCAGCTTCAGAGCAACGGTGTACTCCTTAGCCAGGTCCTGGTTGTTGCCGATACCGAAGGTGATGTAATCCTCATCGGTAACGTGCTTGACGGTCAGCTCCCAAGGAGCCTTCTTCAGGTTGTAGGAAGCGAAGACATCGTCGTTCTTGAAGGCGTTGTACAGGCCGTTGAAATCAACCAGATCGGCCAGCACGGAGTTGACGAACTCGCCCATGCCGGGAACATCCACGAAGTCCAGAACAGTCTGGATAGCGGTGTCGATGCGGTTGGTGCCGGCCACCAGGGCGATGACGTCCTGAATGTCCACATGGTACAGGTCGCCATCCACAGTCAGGGCAGCGGCAGTGTAGGAGTTCAGAATCAGATCCACAGCGATGTCCACAGCCAGGGCTCTGGCGTTGGGAACATAGCCGTCGACGGAGGGATCGTCCATCACGTCGGAGTTGATCTCGAAGGTGATGGTCTGGCCGTCGGAAACGATGGTGTACAGGGCGTTGGTAACAGCGCCGTCGGCGTTCTGCTTGTAGCCATCCTTCAGGACAGAAGCGGGCAGGACCTGATCATAGACACCGGCGATGACAGTCACGTTGCCGGAAACGTTGCCGGTGACATGACCGCAGTCGGCGGAGTCGATGGAGGAGTCAACAATAATCAGAGTGCCGTTGGCAACGATGCTGCCGGTGACCTTGAAGCCGTTCAGGTCCAGAATCACGGTAGCGCCGGCGGGGATGACCAGGTCGCCGGTCACATCGCCAACCAGCATCACAGCGCCTTCCTTGGTGATCTGAGCGATCCGGGCGGGCAGGTTCTTGGTGAAGTCGGCCTTGTTGGTGATACCGGAAGCTCTGACATCGATCACAGCGGCCTGGAAGCCGGCGGCAGTGTTGGTCAGGGTAGCGACAGCGGAAGCGGTCAGCTCAGCCTCGGCATCCTTGTACTCCTTGATCATGCCCAGGTAGGTGGTGTAGCCGCTGATGTCAATGCCCAGCAGGTTGATCAGAGCGTTGATGCCCTTCTGGCCCTTGCCGGTAACGGAGACATTCACGTCATCGTTGTCGTCCTCGGGGTTGATGACCAGGCCATTGTTGTTCAGGGCCTTCTTGACCATCTGGTAGTACTTGTCGTAGCCGGTCAGGTCGTAGTTCTGACCCAGCTTAGCCAGGGTGTTGGTGAAGGTCTGAGCGTCAGCCTCAGTGTTGCGGACGATGTCCACATAGTCCCACAGGAACTGGAAGGCGATCTCGGAGTTGATGGCATCCAGATCGTTCTTGTCCAGGTTGCCGGTGACCAGCAGAGCAGCCAGGTAAGCCTCGTAGACCTTCTCGGGCAGGGTCAGGTCGATGTCCAGGACACCGTCCTTGGAGTTGAAGTCGATGTAGGGGCTGATCTTCTCCAGGCCCTTGGACACGGTGCCCATCTGAGCGGGAACGGAGGTCAGCTCCAGAACGAAGGGAACATCCTCGTACAGGATATCGTCGGCAGCGTTGCCCAGGGACATCTTGGCAGCGACCAGCTGGCCCTCGCCGTTCTTGCCCAGGTTGATCAGGGTGTCGCGGCCGAAGGTGTTGTCCTTCAGGATGGCATTGACCAGAGTCTGCAGGCAGATCTCCAGCTCGTTGGCATCGTTCAGGTACATCAGGGGCTCGCCGTTCAGGGCGATGTAGGTGTAGCCGGAGTTGACGATCTTCATGACGAAGTTGTCAACGATGCCGGTCTTATCGCCGGAGACGGAGGCGTTGATCTTGATCAGGTTGCCATGGGCATCCTTGACCAGCCAGTCGCCGAAGGTGCTCTCGAACTTCTCGGCAGCCTCGTTGACGGCAACGCGGGTGATGGTGTAGGTGCCGTCCACAAACAGGCGCAGGACCTGCTCGGTGGTGAAGGTGTAGGTTTCAGACTCGATACCCTCCACGCCGTCGACGGTGTAGTAGTACTTCCAGCCGGCGGTGTCGTGCTTGGGCAGGTTGATCTCCAGATCCTTGATGCTGATGGTCTGGTCAGCCTCGCCGTCGATCTTCACGGTGAAGTTCTTGACGGAGTAGGTGTAGTAAGCGTTGTGGTTGGCGCTCAGAGCGTTGCCAACCAGGGCCTGCAGGCCGTTCTGAACACTCTCGGTGTAGAAAGCGTTGTTGCCCTTCAGCAGCTCGGTAACCTTGGCCTCAACCTTGGCAACCAGATCGTTGACCATAGGCTGGGTCACCACGGTGTGGCGGTCCATGCCGTCGGAGGTAACGGTGGCGGAGCCGTTGGGCGTGTCGATGATGACCTGGATCATGACGGTGGAGTCATCCAGAGCGGTCAGCATATCGGACAGCAGGTAGGGAACACCGATCTTCTCGACAGTCACGACACCCTCGACAGTCAGAGCATCCAGCAGCTTGCCCAGGTTCTCGCTCTTCAGGTCGATCTTGGCGTTGGGGACGGTCAGGCTGGCCTGAACGCTGGCCAGGGACTCCTCCAGATTGGCGATCTTCTCAACGTACTCGGGGAAGCCGGCGGCGTTGACCATGATCTCCAGAGCTTCCTGCTCCTTGACCATGTCGCCCAGGTAACCGGCCATGGCGTTGATCTCATCGATCAGAGCCTGAGCGTTGTTGTAGTAGTAGCGCAGGCCGTTGACATTGTACTGGCCCAGCATGTTGTAGATCTTCAGGTAGTTGTTGGTATCCACATGATCGTTGATCAGCTTGCCAACCACATCAGCGAAGTAAGCCCGCAGCTCCAGGTTTCTGGCATCGGTATCGGTGCCGTCGCCGGGAGTGAAGTCGGTGACACCGATGACGCCGTTCAGAGCGCCCAGCTTGGTCTTGTCAAGCTGGCCCATGGTCTCGTAGTTGGCGGCAAAGCCGTCCAGAGCGGACTTCTGGGCATTGGCCTCGGTCTTCAGGGTCCGGGCCAGGGCCAGAATGGCATCCACATCGTCAGCGGTGTAGTTGGTCAGGTTCAGACGGTACTGGACCTTGACGGACTTGCCGGTCCAGGTGCCGGCGTTGCCGACGAACTTGTTCTCGGTGCCCTCGGTGCCGTAGGTGTAGGGAACCCACTCCAGGCCCATGTAAGAAGCATCGTAGTTCTCAGCGGTCAGGTCGGGGTTCATCAGAGTCAGCAGGGACTCGGCATCGGCGGGGTCAGGCTTACGGACAAAGATGTCCTCATTGCCCTTCAGAGCGCCGGAGGTCAGGATGGCCTTGGCGATTTCGTCGCCGTAGTTGTCAGCAACCACTTCGTACAGAGTGGTGGCGGTGTAGGCCTTGCCGGCGGTACGGGTGATCTGGGTGTCACCGACGATGGTGATCACGGCACCCTGAGCCTTGCTCACGCCATCGACCTTGTAGTCATAGGACTGAGCGGCATCGGTATGGACGGGCAGCATGTACTTGTAGCCGTAGGGAACGACCATAGCGTCAGCGTAGTCCATGGTGATGGTGTAGTTCTTGGGAGAGTAAGTAATGACGTAGGTGATATCCTCGGTCAGAGTCTCGGGCAGCTCGGTCTTAACAGCCTCGAAGTGCTCAGCGGCGAAGACACCCTCCTCAGCCCACAGGGCCAGGGCATCAGCTTCCACGTTGGTGGAGGCGATGGAAGCCAGGATATCCTCGGCGGTGGCATCCTTCAGCAGAGGCATGGTGATCTGAGAATAGCCGTACTCAATCAGCTCAGCGGAGTTGACCACGTCCTCGACCACATTCAGCACGACCTTGAAGGTCACGTTGAACATGGACAGGTTGGCGGACAGGATGGTGTTGGTGACGTTCAGGTCTTCCTTAATCTCGACCTCGGACTGCTCACCCAGGGCAGCAACCAGCGCGTCCAGCTTCTCGCAGTCAGCGCCATCGGCGATCAGGGCAGTGCCCTTCTCAGCGGCGGTCCAGGTCTGGCCCTCAACAGCAGCCAGGCCCTCGGCCAGGTTGCGGGTAACGCCGGACAGCGTGTTCAGCTGATTGGCCTGAGTCTCGGTGACCCAGCCCTGAGCAATGAAGATGCTCATATCGTCGATCATCTTGTCCAGAGCATCGGCAATAATGGCAACATCGTCAGCGATGGCAACAGCTTCCTCATACATCACAGTGCCCTTGTCCAGGACATAGTAGGTGCTGGGAACCGCGTCATACGCGTTGATGATCACGCTCAGATTCAGAACGCCGTCATTGGCAGTCATCTGCTCGTTCAGCGCGGCAACAGCGTCCTTGATTTCCTGGGAGAAGGGCTCAACGTGCTCAGTGCCACCGGGCAGGTTGGCGCTGACACCGTTCATGACCAGCTCGTACAGCTCGGGCATAGCCTCTTCCAGGATGTACAGGTTGCCCATCTGGCCGGCAACGGCATCGGCGTAAGCAACGCCTTCCTTCAGCCAGAAGCCGGTGTTCAGCAGGACGTTCTGCACGTCGGCAGTGACGTTGATGTTCAGGGCATAGTCCACCTCGACGGAGAAGGCATTGCCATCAAATTCGTAGGTATACTTGCCGTCAACGATCGCACCGGTCTCCACGGTCGCATCGCCAACCTTCAGGCGGATGGCCTTGGGGGTCCAGGTGTGGCCGTGGCCGTCGGCGTAGGACGCGGCGGTGACGGTCTTTTCCACTTCATCAATGGCGACCAGGCCGTCGTCATTGTTAGGAGCGGTATAGTGAATGTGTTCAGCATTCAGCAGTCCGGAATCCAGCAGGTCGATTTCCGCGTCGGTCAACTCATTTCTGTAGTTGTTGACCAGCACAGAACCCACATTGTCTTCCAGGACGGTTCTGTCCTCGCCGATGGCGAAGACCTGCAGAGCCTGACCCAGGCCAGAGCCGGTGATCACGAGGACCAGAGCCATGGCGAAAGCTAAGCACCGCATCAGAAACGTGGTTCTAAGTTTCATCTTGTTTTCCTCCCATTTTCGCGCGCTTTCACGCGCTTCATTATTGATAGGCTCGCCGCCGCTGCCGTAAACCGGTACCGCCGGATAACCACTGCCGGATCCACCGGATCTTTCGTTACCCGGTTATACCAGCGCGGCCACGCTTTGGCGCAAGAGTCTCTCTGCTATCATAGCACGACCCTATATTTATTTCAACCCTTATTTTTTCTTTTTTTTGAAAATTTTGAAGGGATTCCGAAAAAAGGAGAGAGGTTCATGCCTCTCTCCGGATGATTTTTTTCAGCAATTCTATGACCCGGTCCTGCTCCTGGGGGGTCATTTTGATATCCGAGGGCAGGCAGATGCCCCGGCTGAAAATGTCTTCTCCCACGGAACGCTCCCGGACTTTCACGAAATCCCGGTCCCGGAATATGGGCTGCAGGTGCATGGGCTTCCAGATGGGCCGGGCCTCCACATTCTCCGCTCCCAGCTTTCGGACCACCTCCATGGGATCCAGGCCCCAGTCCGGGTCCATCGTCAGGCAGGACAGCCAGAAATTGGGCCGGGTATCCGGCAGCCAGGGATTCATGGTCACCGGCAGCTCCGTCAGCCCCGCCTGATACCGGCGGTAGATGGCTTCCTTCCGGCCGCGGTGTTCCTCCAGGTGCAGAAGCTGGCCCCGTCCGATGCCCGCCACCACATTGGACATCCGGTAATTGTAGCCGATCTCCCGGTGCTCATACCAGATCTCCTTTTCCCGGGCCTGAGTCGCCCAGAACAGAGCCTTATCCCGGTCCCCCCGGTCCCGGCACAGGAGCATTCCGCCCCCGGAGGTGGTGATGATCTTGTTGCCGTTGAAGCTCAGGATGCCATATTCCCCGAAGGTGCCGCAGGGCCGGCCACGGTAATCGGCAGCGAACGCCTCCGCCGCGTCCTCGATGAGGACAGCCCCGTGCTTTTGGCAGACCGCCAGCAGCTCGTCCATTTTTCCCGGGGTGCCGAAGAGGTGGGCCATGACCACCACCCGGGCACCGGGATGCCGCTGAAAGGCCAGCTCCAGAGCCTCCGGGTCCATATTCCAGGTATCCGGCTCCGAATCCACGAACACAGGCACCCCGCCCTCATAGGTCACGGGGTTTACGGTGGCGGCGAAGGTCAGGTCCGAGCAAAGCACCGGATCCCCGGGCTTCACCCCCGCCAGCTTCACCGCCAGATGGATGGCGGCGGTGCCGGAGCACAGAGCCAGGGCATGGACCGGCCAGCGGCCATCCCGGTTCAGATACTGCTGCGTCTCCGTTTCGAAGCCGTCACAGTTAAAGCCCAGGGGCGCGACCCAGTTCCGGTCGAAGGCTTCCTGAACGAATTGCAATTCCTCGCCGTGGATGGTCGGCGTGGACAGGGGGATCTTTTTTTCCATAACGCACCCTCTTTTCCGGGGTCCCTACTATTATATATACATTATAATATATAGTATATTCCGGATGGTTTCCTCTACCATATATAGTAGCACACCTGTGCCGTGAATTCAATAGCCCTTTTCCCCCCGCCGGCAGCGTTGCCGCCGGTGCCTTGGCTCCCCCACAGGGGGAGCTGTCAGCAAAGCTGACTGAGGGGGTGTTCCCCCGAAAAAAGTACGCTCGGCCACAGCCTGTGGCAATCCCCCCGCCATGTCATTGCGAGGCCGAAGGGCCGCACCCCAGGGTGGTCTCTCTTGCCCTTCGGGCAATTCACCTCCTGGCAATCTCCAGCACGTTGTATGGAAAAGACCGTCCAATTAACATTGAATATTTACGATAACCCCCCGAACCTCCATTGAGTTTTCGGGACAGATGTGGTATCATATTCCTGCGACACAAACCTAATAAGGCATATCATAAGGGAATGTGTTTTTACTTTGGTAAAAACACACCCTTAATTTGGCATCCTTTGTGGTCGTCAGATGATTGTGTCGCAGCAAGCGGAGTTATGCGTTTTTCGGTGCGTAGCTTCGGCTGCGCACTTTTTATTTATACAGAAAGGATCGTAAATGAAGATGATAAGGAAGAAAATGCTTGCGCTGCTTTTGGCGGCGGTTATGTGCCTGTCTCTCGTTGCTTGCGGCGGCGGAACGCCGAGTAATGACAAAGCGCAGACAGGCGAAAATACGGGAAGCATCGAAAGTGAGAATATGAGTTCTATCGACGATGATACAAAGCCTGAAAATTCATCAAAATTTCTTCCCTATATGTGCGGGGAATGGAAAGCTCTTAATGTTGATGATACAGCAATTTTAGATTCAGTAATAATCACCGAGGATGAAAATATAAATATTGATGGCAACAATTTCAAATGGAAGATAATAACTAAATCCGAAAATACTGCTACCTGTCATATTTTTGACGGAGAATCAGTCGCGGGAAGTTTCAATTTTACGATTGAGGATAATGGTGATATAAGACTTTCTTTGAGGGGCATAACGGAAAGTGAAGTTTCTTTATACAAACCTGACCATTACGAAGTTATCACTATAACCGCAGATAATGTCTTTGAGTATTTTGAATTTCAGGATTTTTGGAAAGAAAACAGAAATGCTTTCGACGAGTTAACGAGTGTTAGAATTGATACAAGACTTGTCCTTAAAGAACAGTATTATTCTCGTGTATCTCAACGACTGATGGGCCGCGGTTATAGTGAGACAGTTGTAGAGAATGGTGCAATTGAATGGCTCTATAATAGAAGCGGCTTGGATGTAGTCGTAAATTTGGAAGATAAAACATATATATTTGAAAACTTCAAATCAGGAACAGAAGATACCGTAACAGGAGTCCAATCGTTCACTTGCAACGACGAATATGCAGGATTTTGGGCAAGATTTTTGGAGCTTGTACCTGACAGCGAGGGGCGTCACACCTATACTTGGGCATGCGCTTATGAAATAGAAATTACGAGATTGGAACTTGACTTGTATCTTATAGCAGAAACCGACTAACATATAAGAATTTAGGCGCGGGGCGCAAGCTCCGCGCTATATTTTCCCCCTCTTGGTGTTTGCAAGGACCCTGCGCCAGCAAAAGAGGGACACCCCGAAAGGGTGTCCCAGACTGTTGAAAAACCTGTATTCTGAAAATGTAGGGGCGACCCTTGCGGTCGCCCCTACGCGGGGGATTCGTTGCACCTGCGGTGCACCAAAGGAGGGTCAAGACCCTCCCCTACGAGTAAGGTCCGGCCTCCCGGACGGTCCACCCGGGGGCCGGTCATTCTTCCCGGAGGACCTGGCGGATCACCGCCGCCTTTTGCTGATAGCGGTCCGGGTATTGCTTCGCCAGCCGTTCCACCAGGGGCTGGGCCTCAAGCAGCGCCCCCAGCAGCTTCTCCCCCTGTTTTTGCGCCACATACAGGGAGATCAGGTTCCACAGAGTATCCGCCAGCTCCGGCTCCCAGGTCTTCGGGTCCCGGGCCCCAAGGCGCCTGTAAAGGGCCAGCGCCTTTTCAAATTCCGATTCTGCCTCCGGGCACCGCCGGGCCGCGCCGTACTGCAGGCCCAGGTCGAAATGTCCCTTAGCCAGGTCCGGCTCATAAAGCCGGGGATTCCGGACCGCCAGCCCCTGGAAAAGCCCCAGGGCTTTCTTCTGGGCTTCTTCCATTTTCTCAAGCCGCCCGGTGATCCCGTACAGGCGGCTCATATTCTTATAGCACCTGGCCAGCTCCGGCCCGTAAGCCTCCGGCTTCCCGTCGGCCAGCCGGATAAACTGCTCCAGGGCTTTCCCGTAAAGCGCCTCCGCTTCCCCAAAGCGCCGGGTCATATGATAGATATTGCCCAGATTGCAGCGGCTCTTGGCCAGCTCCGGCGCGAACGCCTCCGGATTGCGCGCTGCCAGGCGGGTAAAGATCTCCACCGCCTTCCGCTCAGCCGCCTCCGCCTCCCCATAGCGGCGCAGATTCCGGTACAGGCTGCCCAGATTGCTGCAGGCCGCCGCCAGATTCGGCTCGAAGGCATCGGGGTTGTACGCCGCCAGCCGCCGGTAGATCTCCAGGGTCCTGCCATAGATTTTTTCCGCTTCCTCATAGCGGCGGGTCAGCCAATAGATCAGACCCAGATTGTTGCAGCTTGTGGCCAGAACCGGCTCGTAAGCCTCCGGGTTCCGGGCCGCCAGACGTTCGTAAATTTCCAGCGCCTGCTTGTGGATCGTTTCCGCTTCCCCGTACCTCCGGACATCCCCGAGCAAAAGGCCCAGATTGTTGCAGGTCGTTGCCAGATGGGGCTCCCAGGCTTCGGGATGCCGGGCCACAAGCTCTCTGCGGATCTTCAGGGCCTTGCCGTAAGCCGCTTCCGCCAGGTCATAGCGGTGAGTATCCCGGTACAGAAGGCCCAGATTGTTGTAGGTCGTTGCCAAAACCGGCTCGTAAACCTCCGGATTCCGGGCCGCCAGACGGGTATGGAGCTCCAGGGCCTTGCCATAGGCCTGCTCGGCTTCCTGGCGCCGCTGGGTCTTCTGGCGCAAAATGCCCAGATTATTCCAGCATTTGGCCACCTCCCCTTCAAAAGTCTCCGGATTCCGGGCTGCCAGCAGGCTGTAGGCCTCCAGGGCCTTGCGATAGGCTTCCTCCGCGTCCCCGTAGCGCTGGGTCTCGCTGTACAGGATGCCCAGCAGATTATGCAGCTTCGCTTTCTCCGGTTCCTCCACCGCAGCGGAGGGATCGGCATAGTACCACCGCAGCTTTTCCGCCACGGCAATGGCTTCGGCAAATCGATTCTGATCCTTCAAAAAACTGGCATAATCATAAAGCGGAGACTTCTGCAACCCATGCTGTTCCACCAGCTCCATCACCTTCCGGTAGCCGGCCAGGATCCGCTTCACCCGTTCCGCTGTCAGACCCTGGGCCATCTCCGTTTTGATCAGCAGCAGCTCCTCTTCCACGTAACCCTGGATCTCATGCTTCGCTGCCTCGGCCCGGTTCCGGGCCCGGCGCAGCTCGTTTTCCCGTTCCTCATCCCGCAAAATGGCCTGGACCGCTCCGTAGTCACCGGCGTTGAAATACTTCAGGGCTTCCTTCTGCCGGTGGGTCAGTACCCGGCCGTCGGCGGTCATCTCCGCCACCGTAGTCAGCAGAGCCATCGTCTCCTGCTCCACCTGGGTCAGTTCCTTGGACACCCGGTTCAGCTCCGCGCTGGTGTTAAAAAATGCCGTCTCATTTTCCGGGGTGGGGTCCTCCAGGTATTCGACGCGGCGCTGCCGCAGTGCAGCCTGGAGCTGCCGCCGCTTTTCCGTCAGCTCCCGCAGACTCTGATTGCCCCGGAGCATGGGCACATTTTCGGCCCTGGCCACGGTCTGGCCATCCAGGGTCACCGCCCCGTCCTCCAGCCTGACCTGGACGCTGTCCAGCCCCAGCAGCTTGATCTGCATGAGGACCCCCAGCTTCAGGGTATCGATATGACCGTAGGTATTGTAATAATGCTTCATTTCCCGGTCCAGGAGCCGCATAAAATCCCGAACCTCCCGCGCCGCCTCGTCAATGCTGGTGATGTATTTGAAATAAGTGACGATCCGGGGCTTTTTCCGGTCCCGGAAGGCCTCCAGGGCAACCTCCAGCTCATGGCGGGTGTAGTCACCCACCTTCCGGAAGAACAGGAAGAACACCAGCTCGCTTTCCCGGATCTCCCGGTCATATTCCTGCTGCTTGCCCCCGGCAGCCATGGAATTGTCATAATCCTCGCACTTGATCAGGGAGAAATGGATCCCCCGGTCCAGATAGATTTCGTTGATCTGCCGGAAAAAGTCGCCGAGCTGAAGCCGGTCCTCCCGCAGGTCCTCAATGGAGGATGCCAGAAAAATCTTGATGCGCTTCATCTTTTCGTCCTCTCTTTCTGTACATTTCTGCTGCTATCGTACCATTCTTCCCCACAAATTACAAGAGTTTTTCCCACCGTGCGGAATCAGCCGGTTTGATCAAAACCGGACAACTCCGCTTATTATTGGTCCTTTATTGGAATTTTGCGCCAGCGTTTCCGGCAGTCTCCATTCATAGAAAAACCCCGGCGGGTCAAAATAGGGTTACGGAAAGAAAACAGTCACTTTCTCCGGAAAGCGGCTGGGCTTTCCGGAAATCGACAGAAGGAGAGACACGAAAATGAGCAACAATAACAACAACCAGATCAACATCCCCCAGGCCCGGGAGGCTATGGACAAGTTCAAGATGCAGGCCGCCCAGGAGGTTGGCGTCAACCTGACCAACGGCTACAACGGCCACCTGACCTCCCGCGAAGCCGGCTCCGTCGGCGGCCAGATGGTCAAGAAGATGATCGAGGCTTACGAGCAGAGCATGCAGTAAGTCCCGCCCGGGCTTCAGCCCGGGTACATAAAACCGGTTGAAAATTTCCGCCGCCTGTGCTATGATATTCAAAATCACACCACACAGGAGGCGGTCCCCATGCGACTTCAGGAATCCGGAGAAATGTACCTGGAAACCATCCTCATGCTTTCCAAAGCCAACCCCACCGTCCGGTCCATCGACATCAGCGAGCATATGGGCTACTCCAAGCCCAGCGTCAGCCGGGCCGTTGGTCTGCTGAAAAACGGCGGCTATATCGAGGTGGATAAGGACGGCTTCATCACCCTGACCCCCTCCGGCCTGGAGATCGCCGAGAAGATCTTCGAGCGCCACACCATCCTGACCCAAATGCTGGTGGGACTGGGCGTGGACCCGGAGACCGCCGCCGCCGACGCCTGCAAGATGGAACACGCCATCTCCGACACCTCCCTGGCGGCCATCAAGGCCCACCTGGAAGCCAAGCAATAACTATTCTGCCCGCCCCGGAATTTTCCGGGGCGGTTTTTATCATAATGTATTATGTTATAAAAAAACACGCCCTTGCGGGCGTGTCAGCGTGTCAAAAAAAGTATCGAAACAAGAATGTCATTGCGAGGAGCCGCCCAAAAGGCGGCGACGTGGCAATCCGCATCCCCTAAAACCTGCGGTTTTAGGCGCACTTTCAGTAAGAAACGAAACATTTTGGAGAACGGATTGCCACACC